>JAJFMO010000079.1 GCA_020697475.1 Paenibacillaceae bacterium
AGACTATTCGCCCCTATGAATATAGGTTTTGCCATGTTGCATCACCTCCTCTTACTAACTTATGAAGGATGCAAATAAGCGGTCAGTTATAATTGACTACTGATTCTACTTATGGTTTCATGACCAGCAATAGCGGTTCAAGACTTTAGAACCATCTGCAACAACAAGATTAGTGTTCGCTTACTTATGGTAAGGTTCACCGCGCTGTCTCTAACGGCAAGTTTTAGGGCCATCCTTTGCAGGATGGCCCGTTCATTGAGAGGCGATTCCGTTAAAGTAATGAATTTTTCACTGGGCTCTCATTACGCATTTTGTCCGATATTTTGACCAATTACCCCTACCATTTTACTAAAGACATCTTCCCAATCTAGATTTACATTCTCAATAGTATATGTTGGAAATGGAAGCGTATCAAGCAACCTCAGCTCGATCCGCTTGCGGTTCTCCATAAACCCAATATTTTTTTCCGTGGCAAAATGGGGTTTTGAACGGATGGAGGAAATCCAAACCTGCTGCTCCCGCACACTCGGCTGAGTTAAATAAATCAACGATGGATTCATGGAAGCGATCTGATCGGCGATTCCATGAATATGCTGCTCGATTTGGCGATCAGAAGCTTGATAATGTTTTAGCAAATCATGAATCTGATGCTGAAAGAACACTGCTTCGAGTACATATACCTTCTCAGAAGTGTTAGCAAGCTCCGCAAAACGTGCCCAATGTCGCTGGATCGAATACGTAAATTCTGACAGTGAGGCTATGGGTGAATCCGTCAAGCATAACTCACGAGACTTCAGCTCGGAATAGAGCTCATTCAGCTCACTAAATTCCTTTACCCCACGATAAGGGAGCAAATAATTGCAACCAACTTTCATAGCCCTTGAACGGATTGCATTAGCTGTGTTCGGAAAACGCTCGAGAAGTTCCTTAAATTCCTCTTCTCGAAAGAAAGCGTGCCAATTCAAGCTCGCCGGATGCCCCTCGGCACCCTCATCATAAAAACTGGATGAGATACCTTGTTGAAAGAGGTAGCGATGCATTCTCTCAGCTAACGTCGATTTGCCCGTACCACACAACCCTTCAACCAAAATCAATTTGCAATCCTTTCGCATTCGATTTACTCCTAACCATAAGAAACTTTTTTAATGTTTACGCTATCCTACCTGGTAGCATAAAAGCGATTCAAGTAAAATTTTGGACATATATCATATTCGTGATCTTGCTACAAGATCCCTTTTCGAGGGGTCACTTTCATTTTCAGGAGGAATGTAAATGAGGATTATCAAGGTACAGCAGGACTTTGCCGTCCTGCGCCGCGCCGGAGCACTTCCGGTAGCACTACCGTGGTGAAGCAGGTTCACATGAAAGACCGGCGCAAAGTCGCTGGCATCGAGATTGAGCTTGACCCGACCATCGAAAAGCATTTTTTTGAACTGGCCCCTTCCGCCAAACCGGCGGAGGGGGCCTTTGCTTTCCGCAAGCAAAAGTCCCCCTCCAGATACCGCCTCGTCTTGTGACCCAGAAAGCTCGCAGAAGCCTGTTTACGCCAACTTTGCTGCCAAGTGTAGCCCATCCTGAACCCATGCCCTGCATGGAGGCTTTTCAAGCCTGCTGCGAGATTTTCCGAAAAAACTTGCCGTTACTTATGGTAAGGTTCCCCCCGCATAATCTTAAAGGCCCGGTACACCTGCTCCACCAAGATCAGCCGCATTAGCTGGTGCGGATAGGTCACCCGCCCGAAGGAGATGCGCAGGTCGACGCGATTCAGCACCTCATCGGCCATCCCAAGCGAGCCGCCGATAACGAATGCTACTTGGCTCTTCCCCTGAACGCCTAACCTCTCCAATTGCGAAGCGATTTCCTCCGAAGTCACCAATTTGCCGTCTATAGCCAGCGCAATCACATATGTATCCGGCTTCAGGCAACTAAGCAACCTCGCCCCTTCGGCTTGCCGAACTTTCTCTTCCTCCGCAGCGCTTAAATTTTCCGCCGCCCGCTCGTCTGGCACTTCGACGATTTTCACTTTCGCATACGGTGTTAGCCGCTTCATGTACTCGGCAATGCCGGCCGTTAAGTAGGATTCTTTAATTTTGCCGACGGCAACAATTTGTATGTTCAATCTCATTCCTCCAATCGCCAATAGTTACCCGCTCCTGCAAGCCAATCCACGTATTGTTCAAGTCGAGCGTTTCCTGTAACGGACACCATTGCAGCTTAAACGCCCAAAATTACCATCCAATTGCTGTAACGGCCACAGCAGCAGCTTAGAAGGCAAATTATGCACGATAGCCACCCAATTACAGCTCTAAGCGTACGTGATGGCCGTTAGAGCACGAATCCCCTGCGATTACTCCGCTAAGCGTCTCTCATGGCCGTAAGAAATACAAAAGAGGAAGCCCCCGGCCTCCCCCGCCTTTCCCGCTTCCCCTGCTTCAAACGACCAAATACCGAGGAGCCCGCTCACACCGCTCGCAATGTGCCGGTGGTTCCCAAGCCGCAAACTTCGTTTGCCGCAAATCAACCACATCCGGCGCCTCCTCGTACTCGTCGATAAAGACGTCAATCGCTATCTCAACATGCTCCTCACAAACGACAATCATCCGCCGCCCCCATTTTCCCCATCTCTAACACTCCACACGAGCATTCCCATCAGTAAGGAGTTGAAGTTAGTCAACCAACGTACAGCAAACCCACCACTTTGCTTGCCAACCCAACCGCCAACCTACTTCCCGCCAGATCCCGCCGCACCACCACTCGAGCCACTTCCACCATTGCCCGCACCACTGCCCGAGCCACTTCCGGCACCTTCACCACTGCCCGCACTGCTCCCAGCTCCAGCACCAGCGCCACTCCCTGCTCCACCGCCCGAGCTCGCGCTGCTCGAATCGCCCAGCTTCACCGTCAACGAATCCTTCGTCCCAGCGCGGTAGTACGTCACCTTGATCTTGTCGCCGATCTTCTTGTTCGCGTACAAGTACCGGCGCAGCTCCAACGTGCTCGATATCGGCTTATCGTCCAACGCCACGATCACATCGTTGCTCTTCAGCCCCGCATCCTTCGCCGGCCCGACCGCCTCGAACACGATGACGCCCCGCCTCACCGTCGACGGCAGCTTCAGCACGTCCGTCCCGCGGAACGACTGCAAATCCTGGCTCGTGACGCCTAAGAAAGGCCGCTTCACCACATGGTCGGTCAGGAGCGCCTGAATAATCGGCTTCGCCAAATTGATCGGGATCGCGAATCCCATCCCCTCAACACCAGCATCGGCGACTTTCAGGCTGTTTATTCCAATCACCTGGCCTTGCAAATTTACCAACGCCCCGCCGCTATTGCCCTGATTGATCGCTGCATCGGTCTGGATCACGTTCATTTCCCAATCCGGCGCCCCGCTCTGGCTCAGACTGACGGGGATCAATCGGCTCGTCGAACTGACCACACCCACCGTAATCGTCGGCGTGTTGCCCAGACCGAGCGGATTGCCGACCGCAATTGCCGTCTCCCCAGCCTGCAGCTGATCGGAATTGCCGAATACCGCCACATTTTTAACGTCCGCTCCATCAACTTCCAGCACTGCCAAATCCGACAACGGGTCGTTGCCGATGACAACCGCTTTCTTCCGCTCTCCCCCGGACATCACGACATCAACCTGGGTCGCCCCTTCGACGACATGACTGTTGGTAATAATGTTCGCCTTATTCCCCTGCTTCTGAAAAACAACCCCGGACCCCAATCCGATTCCGGCAGTTGATCCTTTCTCCGTATCCTTAACTGTAGAGATCACACTCACGACAGCTAACTTGATCTTGTCCGCCGCCTCCACCACTTGATCCCCAGACGACGGCCGCAAGCCGATCAAGCCGATCACCAGAAGCACAAGAAGCGCGCCCGCCACCGCTGAAATCAGCATCCATGGCCATGCCCGCTCCTGCCACAATCCTTGTATACCGGGTTTGACATACCAACGCCGCTCACCGCGTACTTTCGTGGAATAAAAGTCATCATCGAAGAAACTCACCCGGTTGCCCTCCTCCGCCTACCGCTGCTGCTCTCCCAACGTACACCCTATTATACTGCAAATCTTTTTATGTAAAAACAGGAATGTTTTCCATCGTCCTTGACTACAATACTACTATTCACAACCACATATAAAAGGAGAATCAAGATGAACCGCATCCATTCCCATCTGGCGGAAGTCGATCTGATCGGCCAACTGGCCGACTTGAAGGAGGATCATTACAAGAACATTTTAGTGCTAAGTGCATTAATTGATCTTCTCATTGAAAAAGGCATCGTCACCCGCGAAGAGTTGACCTGCAAAGCGCTCGAACTCGACGCCGAAGTCGGTATCTAATCTCGCGAGCTAAGCACATCCCATGGAGTCGGGCGGTCGTAATAGGTGTCCATCAGCTTCACCTGGCGGCCGCGCACTGAAATTCCATGCTCCTCCAATATATTATTCACCGTCAGCCTGGCAATATCCATCAAATTATGATCCCGGCTCAGGTGCGCCAGGTACACCCGCCTCATCTTGCCGGGCAACAACTCGCACAACGCCTCGCCTGCGGAAACGTTGGACAGATGGCCCATATCTCCGAGAATTCGCCGCTTCACATTCCACGGATACCGCCCCATGCGCAGCATGTCGACATCGTGATTGGACTCGAGCACAAGCACATCGGAGTCACCGACCTGCTCCTTCACCTTATCGCTCATATACCCCAAATCCGTTGCGAGACTGAGCTTTTCCTCCCCTCGGTAGAAACAATACCCCACCGGCTCCGCCGCATCGTGCGAGATTCCGTACGACTGCACCTTGATCGACCCGAACGACCGTGTATCCCCGGTATCCATCACATTACGCAATTCCGGCTCAATCTCCCCGGACAGCCGATCCAATTCATTCCACGTCTTCTCATTGGCGTACACCGGCAGCTTATACTTGCGGCACAGCGCCCCCAACCCCTTGATATGATCCGAATGCTCGTGAGTGACCAGAATCGCGTTGATCATCACCGCCGTCACGTCACGCTGCTTCATTAAATCTTCCACCCGCTTCGCACTCAACCCCACATCGACCAGAAGCCGCGTCTCCCCGTCATCAATCACCGTCGCGTTGCCCGTCGACCCGCTCGACAGCACCGTAAACCTTAGCCCCATCCCATTTCTCCCTCTCCTATAACTCTCCCAATTCACTACCCAATCTCTTATGTAAAAAAAGTCTACGAAATTCGCCGCCACCCACCCGAGCCGTCATCCATTACTCTTGCTGGGGAGCCTCCACCGCGCCGTTCAGCGCATTAATATAGTAAAGATCGCCCTGCGACGTAGCGATTCTCCATGACGGCAGGATGAACTGTGTCTGCGAATTATACAACTGGCCGTGATACCCAAGCCTTATGTCGGTGATCGTCGTCCCCCCGGGCAAGTAATTCTCCGCCAAGCTGCGCAACGCAATATTCGCCGGGATCACCTTCTGTTCCTGATTCTCTTTCGAATCGTCCGACGGCAAAACTTCCACGTACGCCTGACTATACGAGACAACCTTTCCATCCACTTCCTTCAAATCCAGACGAATATCAAAAATCGGGTACGTCCCGAACATCTCCATGAAACTGTGGTTTGCAACGGTGCTATTTACAGGGTCCGGCATATACTGATCCGCCAATTCGATATATTGCTTCAAAAACTGCTCCTTGGCCGGACTTTTCACCGGCACCGCACTCCATGGAAATGGCTCTGGCAGCGTCAGATCGAGTCCCGACTTGTACTGGTCGTCGAATTGTACGGTAATCCCTCTGAGCTTCGGCGCCTCCTTAGGGATTTCCACCGCTACTCGAATCCCTTTGCTCTTGAGCAGCCGATCGACTTCTTCGACCGTTCCTTGGCTGCCCGAAGTGAGTTCGGATTGATCGACCCTATTCGCCCACAGTTGGTATCCCAAGATCAAATTTAAGGTCAGAAACGCCATCAGCAAAATCGTTTTGGCCCGACTCCAGTCCATTTCCCGCCCTCCTTACTTCGCCTCAAAGCCTTTCGACCCACCCGCATCCGACTTCCTAAATTTTAACCGGCATCCGATCCTGCATCCGATCCTTCGTCCGACCCCGCTTCCGACTCACCCGTGCCCGATTCGCCTTCGCTCGACTCACCCGTGCCTCCCGAATCCGCCGCCGCGCCAGCCGCCGCCTCAAGCGCTTTCGCCTCCAACTCCGTGATCGCGCCAGGATCCAAATATTCCTGAGTCCCGTCCCAGAAGGAAATAAGCCAAGCCGGGGTCACCACGATCGTCTCCTCCCCGATATCCGACCGGTATACTGGATAAACCGTCTGAATCGACTTGCGTTTCGCCGCTTCCTCCAGCAGCCGATCCAACACAGCGCCTCCGACGAGCGTCTCGTCCAGCTTCGTCGCCGCCTTCGGATCCGGAACAATAATCGACCGTTCATAGTTCGAAATGATCCCCCGACGCAGCATCACCTGAATGCGGCCATAATACACATCCTGCAAATTTTCGATCGGAAACGTCTGATAATAGCGATGAAACACGAACGGCTGACCTGTTCCCGTCGCGGCAAATTTCTGCGGGATACCGCCGAGCAGGAACGTGCCGTTCCACCCGCCATGCTGGTTGATGAACTGAACGGCCACGTTCAAATATTCCAGCAGATCCGGACGGTTATCCACCGGCGCGGCCGGGTCGGAATAGTTCATCCACCGCTGCTCGTTGCGGATTTGCAACCCCCGCTTGCCGTCCGTATAAATTTCCGATCCGTCGCGCTCCGTCAAATTCCGCGTCAACCCTGGATCGACGAACAAGCTCTTCTTCAGTTGCTCGGCCGTATAAACCGTATAGGGGATCTCATAAGCTGCGGTCGGCAGCGATTCGTTGGGCAAATAATAGTCCCCATTGTAGGTGTGATAGGCAGGCATTGTCTCTCCACGCAGCACCAGCTTCTCCACATCGCCTACGCTCAGATTCGTCTTCGGCGCCTCATAGACAATCCCATTCGTATTCGTGCGAAAATAGATCAGCACTTCCTCGCGGTTTTCCTTGACCGAGACCCACAAGCTGTTGATCAGATCGTTGTCCGAAGGGAGGTCCCCCTTGATCTGCAGCACCGACTGCAGCACGCTGACCGGCACGGCATATTGAAAGCGAATTTCCAGCCCTTCCTGCGATTCGCGCTGCTTGTCCCAATCGATCGGCGTGATGGCCGTATTCACTCGGCGCATGCCGTCGAACGTTGTTTGTTTCAAATTGTCGAAAATGTATGTATAGTCCGGCTGCTCAGGATACAGCACAGAATACCCCTGCTTGCCGGTGTGAATCACGATTTGCTGTGGAAAAATCAACTTGTCCAGCGTCGATTGAGTACCGACCACTTCGGTCTGGACGTAATCGTTCTGGTTTATCGGTTCATATTTGGGCGAGCTGTAGCTGAGCAGGTAGCTTTGCAGCAAGCTGAGCAACACCAGCAACGTGAGCGCCACCGACTTCATGAGCTCCATCATGCCTCGCTCCCCCCCGTTGGCTTCGTCGGCAAGGTGAATGTAACCGTCGTGCCTTCGTTGAACTCGGAATCAAGTCGAATCGTGCCGCCGTGTGCCCTGATTATTTCCCGGGCAATGGACAATCCCAAACCGGTGCCGCCCATGTTGCGCGATCTGGCCTTATCCACCCGATAAAACCGCTCGAAAATTCGCGTCAAATCTTTCTTCGGAATCCCGATTCCGTTATCCCGGATCGATACCTCCAGCTGTTTGTTCGGCAACACTCTTGCCCCAATCCGAATCTTCCCGCCTTCAGGCGTGTACTTCACCGCGTTGGACACCAGATTATCCAGAACCTGATCCATCTGATCGCGGTCGACGTGAATGTCCGGGACGTCTATCCCCACGGTCAACTCGATATGGATTCGGCGCTGCAGCAGTTGGAACGAGAAGCGATCGGACACGTTTTCCAGCAAGTCGGTCACATTGACTCGCTCCTTCACGAGCACCGCCTGGCGAGAATCCAGCCGCGACAGATGGAGCAAATCGTTGACCAATCGGATCATCCGTTCCGTCTCGTTGCGTGTCACCCCGATGAAACGTCCAGCCAGCTGCGGGTCCTCCATCGCCCCGTCGTCCAGCGCTTCCAGGTAGCTTTTGATCGTCGTAAGAGGCGTTCTCAGCTCATGCGAGACGTTGGCTACGAACTCGCGCCGCGAAATTTCCAGCTTCTCCTGCTCCGTCACGTCTTGTAATACCGCAATTGTTCCCGTCACCCCATGCCCCCGGCGATGAATAGGGGAGAACGAGATGCGCAGCGACAGCTGCTCGTCCGCATCGGAGTGGTATCGCTGGATGTTGGTCGCGTTATGCTCCCCAAGCACATATTGCGCGATCATTTCCTCCTCAATGCCCAGAATATCCGCCAACGTCTTCCCCTGAATCTGTTGTTCGTCCAATTGCAGCATCTGGTATGCTTTGCGGTTCATCAGAATGACTGTCCACTGGTTGTCCGTAGCGATGAGCCCGTCGTTCATGTTGATCAGGATGCTGGCCAGCTTCTCCCGCTCTTCCTCGTTGAGCGTCAGCGCTTCCTTCAACCGGTTGATCATGAAATTGAACGTCTGCCCCAGCTTGCCGATCTCATCATGGCCTTTCACGACCACTTGCTCGCTGAACTGCCCCTCTGCCACCAGCGTCACCTGTCGCGTAATTTCCTTGATTGGATTCGTGATCGTATGGGACAGTATCACCCCGAGGAACGCCGTCATTGCCAGGGCAATCAACGTACCGGAAATAAAAATCCGGTTGATCCGGTTCATCGTATTGTACAGCTCTTCCATAGAAGCTACGATGTACACCGCACCGACAATTTTCGCCCCGCTGCCGATCGGCTTGGCGATCACCATCTTCCGGATGCCGTCAATATCGGTGAAGATCCGCTCGTTGTCTTTAATCCCCTGCAGCGCACGGCTGACTTCCTTCTGTGTATTCTTCTGCCCGACGATCGCTTGATGGCTCGGCATCGAAGTGCTTAACACCACTCCGTTGGCGTCGATTACCTGAATTTCCATATTGCTCAAGGCGAACAGCTTGTTCACCACATCGTTCAGCTCATTGTACGTCCGCTTGTTCTCCGCATTCTTCCCTTCCTGGGCAGCCGTCAAATACGGCTCGACATACTCGGCCAGCAACGTCACCTGATTGTTATGCGAATCAGCAAAATCCGTCTTGAAATAGCTATCCAGCGTCTTGACGAAATACACGCCGATCAACTGCATTGCCACCAAAATCAGCAGCACGTAAATAATGATTAATTTCGTCTGAATCGTTTGGAAGAAACGAATCCCTTTCATCGGTTAATTGAGTCCTGTCTTCGGGTTGCGCATCATATACCCGAGCCCGCGGCGGGTGATAATGTATTCCGGCTTGCTGGGATCGTCCTCTATTTTCTCGCGCAGGCGGCTCACAGTCACGTCAACTGTGCGTATGTCGCCCAAGTACTCGTACCCCCATACCGCCTGAAGCAGATGCTCGCGGGTCATTACTCGTCCGCTGTTGCGGGCCAAGTAATTCAACAGCTCGAACTCCCGATG
>JAJFMO010000080.1 GCA_020697475.1 Paenibacillaceae bacterium
CCTGGTCGACGGAGACTCGCTCATCCCGCCGTTCTCTTCGATGGCCGGCATCGGCGAGAACGCGGCGCGCAACATTGCCGACTCGCGAGACGGCGGCGACTACTTGTCGATTGAAGACTTCCAGCAACGGTCGAAAGCGACGAAGACGATCGTCGAACTGCTCGGGGCGCTCGGATGTTTCCGCGGGCTGCCGGAGTCGAACCAGCTTTCGCTGTTTTAACTGGATCATTATCCGGTTCAAGCCGTATGCCCTTGCAATTTCCATTCCCGGTATGATATACTAGCTTCGCGTTATTCCTATGAATAATTGTACGGACTTTGGAGAGTGGGGGAACCCACTCTTTACATTTTGATATAGGGTTTCCAATTGTCTTTTTTCTTTAGGGGGTGATCGGAATGAGCGCGAAAATCAAACAATTGGTTGAACAGATGGTTCTGCCTTACTTGAACGAGCACGGGTTAGAGTTGGTCGACGTGGAATACGTGAAGGAAGGCAGCAACTGGTTTTTGCGGGTGTTCGTGGACAAAGAGAACGGCATCGACATCGACGATTGCGGTAAAATCAGCGAATACTTAAGCGAACAATTGGATGCCAAGGATCCGATTCCGAACGCCTATTTCCTCGAAGTCTCCTCTCCGGGCGCCGAGAGGCCGCTTAGAAAAACGGATGATTTCGTGAAGGCGATCAATCACAACATCTTTGTCACGACCTATGAGCCGCTGGGTGGCAGCAAGCAGTTCGAAGGCATCTTGCTAAGCTGCGAAGACGATCAATTGACGATTGCCGCAGGAAAGAAGCAACAGACGATTCCACTGGACAAAATCGCCAGTGCGCGAACGGCGGTTACTTTTTAAGTTGAACCTTATTTTTGGAAGGGGGAATTACGTTCAAATGAACAGCGATTTCATTGAGGCGTTGGCGGATTTGGAAAGGGAGAAAGGGATCGCCAAGGAAGTGCTGCTCGACGCGATCGAAGCCGCATTGATTTCCAGCTATAAACGAAATTTCAACACGGCTCAGAACGTGCGGGTGGATATTGACCGCAATACCGGAGTGATCAAAGTTTTTACGAGAAAGACTGTGACGGAGGACGTGCTCGATCCAAGGCTCGATATCTCACTCGATGCGGCGCGGGAGATCAACCCGAACTATCAGCTTGACGATATCGTTGAGATCGAAGTGACGCCGCGCGATTTCGGGCGCATCGCCGCCCAGACGGCGAAGCAAGTGGTGACCCAACGCATTCGCGAAGCCGAGCGCGGGTTGATCTACAACGCTTTCGTCGACAAGGAAGAAGACATCGTGACCGGACTCGTGCAGCGCCAGGACGCCCGCAACATCTATGTCGACTTGGGCAAAGTCGAAGCGGTGCTGCCGCTGAACGAGATGATGCCGACCGACAAATTCGTGCTTGGCGACAGGGTCAAGGTGTACATCACGAAAGTCGAGAATACGACCAAAGGTCCGCAAATTTTGTTGTCCCGCACTCATCCCGGTCTGCTTAAGCGGCTGTTCGAGTTGGAAGTGCCGGAAATTTTCGACGGTATTGTCGAGATTCGTTCCGTGGCCCGGGAAGCCGGATACCGGTCGAAAATCGCCGTTTATTCCAAAAATCCCGAAGTGGATCCCGTCGGGTCCTGCGTTGGTCCGCGAGGCTCGCGGGTGCAGATGATCGTCAGCGAATTACGCGGCGAGAAAATCGACATCGTACGTTGGGTCGACGATATTGCAGACTATGCGGCGAACGCCTTAAGCCCGTCGAAAGTGCTTGAAGTATATGTGTTTGAAGAAGAGAAGATGGTTCGCGTCATCGTGCCGGATTATCAGTTGTCTCTTGCGATCGGGATCAAAGGGCAGAACGCCCGGCTTGCGGCCAAGCTGACTGGTTGGAAAATCGATATCAAGAGCGAAACGCAAGCCGAGCAGGAGTTCGGCAGGGAGCGCACCGGCGATTTGGAAGATGATCGCCATAATTTGACTTATACGGAATGACGCATTCAATCGTAATTGGGAGCACGCCAAAGCGGGTGATGGATAGATGAAGACAAGGAAAGTGCCATTGCGCAAATGCGTGGCTTGTCAGCAGATGATGGCCAAGAAGCTGCTAATACGCGTAGTCCGAACGCCGGCGGAGGAAATTCTCATCGACATGTCCGGCAAAAAATCCGGGCGGGGCGCTTATCTGTGCGGCAAGGCGGAATGCTTCAAGCTGGCCAAGAAAGCAAAAGCATTGGATCGGGCGCTTAAAGCGCAGGTCGGTCCAGACATCTACGACCGGTTGGCGCAGGAATTCATTCGCGTAGAAGACGAGTTTCTGGCTGCGGCGGCGGAAGGCGACGATGACGATGGAGGCTAAATTATTGTCACATCTGGGACTATGCATGCGGGCCGGGAAGCTCGCTACAGGTGAAGAAGGCGTGATGAATGCGATCCGCAGCGGCGAGGCGAAGCTCGTGGTGCTGGCGCTGGATGCGTCAGCGAACGCCAGGAAGAAGTATCGGGACAAATGCGCATCTTACCGTGTCGCCTTGCTCGAAGCTTCGACAAGGGGGGAGCTCGGGGCATGCGTCGGTAAGCTCGAACGGGTCGCGCTGGCCGTGTGCGACGACGGATTCGCTCGTTTGATCGGTAAGGGCCAGGCAAAACCAACGGAGGTGAAGTAGTTTGACGAAAACAGACAATAAGGATAAATTACGGGTATACGAATACGCGAAATCATTGAATATGAGCAGCAAGGAGATTATAACCATTCTAAAAAGGCTGAACATTCCCGTCAACAATCATATGAGTGTTATGGAAGAGGAAGCAGTATCTGGAGTGGAGAAGTTTTTCCGCGACATTAAGGCCAACGCGGCAGCCAAACTGGCCGCACAAGAGAGCGCCGCCGCGCAGAAGCGCCAACAGGCAGCGTTAGCGGAATCACGATCGGAGCGTTCCGATCGAACTGATCGATCAGATCGCCCTGCTTCAAGCCATGCTGGTGACCGAAATCGACCAGGCGGGCAGAGGAACACTAATCAGCGCGACCGTCAGCATACTCCGTCCGGCCAAAGTAACGGGGCCGGCAGCAGCAATGGAACCAGCGGGGCAAGCGGCGGCAGTGCGGCACAATCCCGCCCTGCGGGTAGCAACCGTCCGCCTTACGATCGCGATCGCAACAATGGCGGCAACCGGGATTTCTCCCGCAACAATTCCGGGCGTCCACAAGGACAGCGTCCCGGTTCGTCCCAAGGGCAAACTGGGGGCCAACCGCCAAGATCGAATCCTGCGGCTCAACATTCGGGTCAAGCCCAAGGTCAGCAACAGGGACAACCGGGACAGAACTCCTACGCCAACCGCGGGGCGGGCGGATCGAGCGGGTCAGCGGGTCAGCAGTCGTTTAACAACAGGCCGCGTCCGCAAGACAACCAGCAGAGAAGAAGACCACCCGGCGCTCCGCAAGCTGCTGGTACCCAGTCGCAAGCAGCTTCACAACCGGCTAAAGCTCGCAGCGATCAGCCGCGTCGAACGGATAACCGCGGAGGCAGACCCTTCGGCGGCGAGAGCAATCCTCGCAATCGGCAAGGCGAGCAGGCTGCACCGGTGCTGCGCGGAAACGAGCCGAAGCCCAATTTCCCACGCGGGGTTCCTGCCAAAGCGTTCGAAGATACGGACGATTCGGCGAACAAAGCGGCTAAGAAACCAAGGCCGGTTCAAAAACCTGGTGGTAACACCAGACCGGGTCAGCAGGGCAGACAATCGAATCGCTCCGGAAGGGGAAGAAACAACCAGCAGCAACAGATTCGCAAGGAGAAGGTTGACAACACTCCAAAAAAGGTTATTGTGCGCGGGACGATGACGACCGGCGATTTGGCCAAGTTGCTGCACAAGGATGTCTCCGAAGTGATCAAGAAGCTGCTCTTCTTGGGCGCGATGGTTACCATCAACCAGGAGCTCGACCTCGACACCATTCTCCTGCTCGCTTCGGATTATGGGATCGAAGTTGAGTTGAAAATCAAGGAAGACGAAGACAATTTTGAGTTGATCGAGGAGAAAGACGAGGAAGCGGACTTGCAGCCTCGCCCGCCGGTCGTGACGATCATGGGTCACGTCGACCACGGGAAGACGACATTGCTCGATGCCATACGCCATACGAACGTGACTGAAGGGGAAGCAGGCGGCATTACGCAGCATATCGGCGCCTACCAGGTGGAGACGAACGGCAAGAAGATCACGTTCCTCGACACGCCAGGCCACGAAGCGTTCACAACGATGCGTTCGCGCGGCGCACAAGTAACCGACATTACGATTCTCGTCGTCGCAGCGGATGACGGAGTGATGCCGCAGACTGTGGAAGCGATCAACCATGCCAAAGCCGCCAATGTACCGATCATCGTCGCTGTAAACAAGATCGATAAGCCGGATGCGAATCCGGATAAGATAAAGCAAGGTCTGACGGAATACGGCCTCGTGCCCGAAGAGTGGGGCGGGGAGACGGTATTTGCGAACGTCTCGGCGAAGCAGCGGATCGGTCTCGACCATCTGCTGGAGATGATTCTGCTCGTTGCCGAGGTGCAGGAATTGAAGGCCAACCCGGACAAGCGCGCACGCGGTACGGTCATCGAAGCCGAGCTGGATAAAGGCCGCGGTCCTGTGGCGCACGTGTTGATCCAGCACGGAACACTCAAGGTCGGAGACGCCTTCGTTGCAGGGGTCTGCTTCGGCCGGATACGTACGATGGTGAACGACAAGGGCAAGCGGCTCAAGACGGCCGGACCGTCGACGCCGATCGAGATTACCGGCTTGACCGAGGTGCCGCAGGCGGGCGACCCGTTCCTTGTGTATGAGGACGAGCGCAAGGCGAGAGCGATCGCCGATCGTCGAGCCACAACACATCGCCAGAGCGAGCTCGGCGCCAACACCCGGGTGACGCTGGACGATCTGTACAAGCAAATCAAGGAAGGCGAGATGAAGGACCTCAACGTCATCATCAAAGCCGACGTGCAAGGCTCCGTCGAGGCGCTGAAGGGCTCGCTGGAGAAGATCGAAGTCGAAGGCGCCCGGGTCAAAATATTGCATAACGGCGTCGGCGCGATTACCGAATCGGACATTATTCTCGCCTCGGCGTCCAACGCGATCATCATCGGCTTCAACGTGCGTCCGGAACCGGCGGCCAATTCGACAGCCGAACAGGAGAAAGTGGACATTCGCCTGCACCGGGTCATCTACCATGTGACCGACGAGATCGAAGCGGCGATGAAAGGGCTGCTTGATCCGATATACAAAGAGAACGTCATCGGGCATGCGGAAGTTCGGAACATTTTCAAAGTGTCCAAGGTCGGAACGATTGCAGGCTGTATGGTTACCTCCGGCAAAATTTCCCGCTCTGCCGAAGCACGCCTGATCCGCAATGGAATCGTCATCCACGAAGGCAGCGTCGATACGCTCAAGCGGTTCAAGGATGACGCCAAGGAAGTGTCGCAAGGTTACGAGTGCGGTATAACGTTGGAGCGTTTTAACGATATTAAAGAAGGGGACATTATCGAAGCCTTCGTGATGGAAACAGTTGAGAGGTGATCGTCAATGGCAAGAGTACGCGCAGGCAGGGTCGGTGAGCAGATTAAAAAAGAACTGAGCCAGATTCTGCAGACGGAATGGAAAGATCCTCGCGTCGGCTTCATAACGGTAACCGCCGTGGAATCCACCGACGACCTGTCCCAAGCCAAAGTATACTTGAGCATCATGGGCTCGGAGGAGCAGAAAGAAGAAGCGCTGAAGTCCCTTTCCCGCGGCAAAGGGTTCATCCGCTCCGAGTTGGCCAAGCGAATCCGGCTTCGCGTCGTCCCGGAGCTGACCTTCAAGATTGACGGTTCCATCGAATATTCCAGTCACATCAACGATTTGCTGCATCAGATCAAAGACGGGAAGAGCGAGCGATGAGCTCTTCTTTTCCGTCTGCCTACGAAGAACAGCTGCAAGCCGCGAAGCTGTTTATCGAGGCAAACGACCACTTTCTTGTCGTATCTCATTTGAACCCGGACGGGGACGCAATCAGCTCGACGTTAGCGATGGGCTGTTTGCTTCGCTGTCTGGGTAAATCGTATGTCACCGCCAACGAAGGGCCGATTCCGGACAAATTCGCTTTCTTGCCCGAATGCGGTTCCATTGTGGACTTATCCCAATTATCTTCTCATCCCGACAGATTTGCCAAAGCGATTGCTGTCGATTGCGCCGACCGGGAGCGAATCGGCCAGACGCAGCAACTGTTTGCAGCGGATTGTGCCCTACTGAACATCGACCATCATGTCACCAACACGCGGTTCGGCGAAGTGAACGTCGTTCGTTCCGATGCCGCGGCGACCGTGGAGATGATCTATGAGCTGGCACGTTATTGTAATGTTCCGATCGACCTAGAGCTGGCCAATTGCGTCTATACCGGGCTTCTTACCGATACCGGCGGGTTTCGTTATGCCAACACAACGCCGCTTGTGATGAGGATTGCTGCAGAACTGCTCGATCTCGGCGTGCAAGGCAATGCGCTGGCTCAGCAGACGCTGGAAACGATGTCGCCGGCACAGATTGGCTTATTGCAGAGAGCGCTGGCCAGCTTGGCCTTCTCCGCAGATAAGCGAATCGCCTGGGTTGCGGTGACGGCGGAGCAACTGGCCGAAACCGGCGCCGCGAATGAAGATACGGACGGCCTGGTCAATTATGCGCGAAATATCGAAGGCGTCGACGTCGGCTTGCTGTTCAAGCAGAAGTCCGAGCGCGAAGTCAAAGTCAGCCTGCGTTCGAGTGATCATGCCGACGTCTCAGGGATTGCCCAAGCGTTCGGGGGAGGCGGTCATGCCAGGGCGGCGGGGTGTTCGATATACGCTTCGTTGCCTGAGGCGATCGAGCAAGTCGTGCGGAAAGTAGGTACCGCCCTGTCATGATCGAAGGAGTATTGCCCGTTCTGAAGCCTGCTGGTTTCACATCCCACGACGTCGTGGCCAAAGTTCGCCGGATCGTCCGCGAGCGGCGCATCGGCCATACGGGCACGCTGGATCCCGACGTGACGGGCGTGTTGCCCCTATGCTTGGGCAGAGCGACCCGGATCGTCGAATACTTGCAGGAGATGCCGAAGACGTATCGGACGACGTTGAAGTTGGGGATCGCCACCTCGACGGAAGACTTAAGCGGCGACGTGGTGGAGCGAATGGAAGTCGTCGAAATCAGTGAAGCGTTGGTACGCGAAAGTTTGGCCCGCTTCTTGGGGACGATCCAACAGACGCCTCCAATGTTTTCCGCGGTGAAAATTCAAGGAAAAAAACTGTACGAATTGGCGAGACAAGGGATTGAAGTGGAGCGACCGCCCCGAACTGTTACGATTCATCGGTTGGAATTGCTGTCGCTCAATCTGGATATCCCTTATCCGGAATTCGGTTTGGAAGTGGAATGCTCCAAGGGGACGTATATCCGCACACTTTGTGCGGATATAGGCCGTGCACTAGGCTATCCTGCGGTGATGGCCGATCTGATTCGCACGGCGTCCGGGAGTTTCAAGCTTGATCAATGCATCTCGCTGGAGGGGATCGAGGAAGCGGTGGCCGACGGGACGTTGCCCGATTATTTGGTTCCTGTCGATCGGGCGATCAGCCATATGCCGTCTGTACGGCTGCCGTCTCCGCTTTCCGAGATGGCGCTTCGTGGAATGAAAATCCCGTTCGAGCGGCTGGAAGGAACGACCCGAGCTGATCTTCAATCGACCGACGGCTCAGGCGATGCTGGCGACGCACTGGTGCGAGTTTATTCGGACGGCGAACAATTCATCGGAATATTTCGTTTGGCGGTCGACTGGTTGCAGCCGGTGAAGGTTTTCTCGTAGGCAAACTTTGTCTCACTCATGCGAACTCGAATAGTAGGTGACAGAAGCTTCATGCAAATCGTACATATTTCCCATCCTCTCGACCCGGCTCTGATCGCACGTCTGTCGCCGCAAACCATGGCGATCGGCGACTTCGACGGTGTCCATTTGGGCCATCGCGAGGTGATCGGCACTGCCGTGAAGCGCGCGCAGGAGCGCGGTATCGGCGCTTCGATCATGACGTTCCACCCGCATCCGCGCATGGTATTGGGGCAGGCGCAATATGTTCGCATGTTAACTCCGCTTCAGGATAGAATGGAACAATTCGCCGCATTGGGAATCAACACGACGTATATTGTTGAGTTTACCCGGGAATTTTCCCAGTTGGAGCCAAGCCGGTTCGTGCATGACATGCTGGTCCCGCTGCAAGTGAAGACGGCGATCGTCGGCTTTGATTTTCGTTTCGGCCATCTGGGGGCGGGACAACCCGATACTCTGCGCGAATTGGGACACGGCCGATTCGACGTCGAGGTCGTTCCGCCGTGCCATACGGCCGACGGGCAGAAGATTAGCAGCACCTTGGTGCGCGAACTGCTTCAAGCTTGCCGCATCGGCGAGGCGAACGCGCTGCTCGGCCGACGCTACCGCTTCGGCGGCCGGGTCGTTGCCGGCGATGCTCGCGGTCGGACAATCGGTTTTCCTACGGCAAATTTGCGGCTTGAGGAAGCGTTTATTTTACCCGGGAACGGTGTCTATGCGGTGAAAGCTCGTCTGCAGAACAGCTGGTTGGACGGGGTAATGAACATTGGCGTTCGGCCGACCGTCCGACAAGATAAACCCGAACCGTCCATCGAGGTGCATCTGTTCAATTTCAACCAATCGATCTACGGTGAAACGATGGATGTCGAGCTCGTTTCGTACATTCGCCCGGAGCGTAAATTCGCTTCCCTCGAACAGTTGAAAGGACAAATTTACGCGGATATCGAACAGAGCAAGACGGTGTTGATGTAACCATTCGATGCAGCAAGCCGCAATCTGTAGCGCATTTACTTTTGGGCAGACGGTATGCTATACTGTAAACCGTTGCGATCACTTGCCATTGGCAGGCTCGCCCATACGAACCTCTGCGTGGAGTCCCGTTCTCACCGACGAACTCTGGGCAGCAGGGGATATAGAAGAAGGAGGTGAACAGGATGGCACTTACCCAAGAGCGGAAGACCCAGTTGATCCAGGACTTCAAGGTTCACGATACGGACACCGGCTCGCCCGAGGTGCAAATCGCTATCCTAACGGAGAACATCGTCAACTTGACGGAGCATTTGCGCGAGCACAAGAAAGATCATCACTCGCGCCGCGGCTTGTTGAAGATGGTCGGGCAACGACGCAAGCTGTTGGTGTATTTGAAGAACAAAGATGTCCAACGGTATAGCGCGCTGATTGAAAGACTCGGATTACGCAGATAACATTCATGTGGGAAAGCAACCGTTGTTTGTGAAGACCGGCGGGCAAGCATCGACGCCGTTCGTTCGACTTACAAGGGTTGCTTTTTCGCATAGCCAGTCGCTTTATAGTCTGATAAGGAGGGTTTACATGGAGAAAACGGTACAAATGGATCTCGCAGGAAGAAAACTCGTACTCGAGACCGGCCGGCTCGCCAAGCAAGCGAACGCCGCCGTCATGGTCAGGTATGGCGATACTGCAGTATTGTGTACGGTTACTGCTTCCCCAGATCCGAAAGATCTCGATTTTTT
>JAJFMO010000081.1 GCA_020697475.1 Paenibacillaceae bacterium
GACGAGAATATTAAGAAACAATATTTCAAAAACCTGAAAGAATTGGACATTAAAAATGTCAACGCGGTACTGTTGCTGCAGCCTGCCAAATCGCCTCCGAAAAATATTTACCTGGATTACGTCACTACCGCCATCGTGAGGGCCGTAAAAGATTACGTATTTGGCAAGAGCGACCTGAACACGGCTTTGCGCAAAGAAAGTGAAGTGGCCAAGCAAAATATCGAAGGAGTCGCTGCGGCCGACAAATAAGTTGGGCTGCCTGGCGAGCAACAGAAACTTTCAATACTCAATCCAAACAATTTCGGATATAAAATAAACCGGGGCACTCCCAATCGCGAAGTGCCCCGGTTTATTGCTGTTTTTTGCATAGGGAGTCATTCCTCTCTTTTGACAACACTCTCACGAACAACGATTTCCGTCTCCAAACTGACCAATTCCGGCTCGCCTTCCCGGTTTTCCAAGCGACGCAGCAACAAGTCGACCGCATGCTTTCCCAGATCGGCAGCGCATTTTCGAACCGTCGTCAGCGGCACGTGAACTTGAGAAGCGAGCGGCAAATCGGTAAACCCGGTGATCGAAAGCTTCCCGGGAACTTCGATTCCAAGCTTAGTAGCCACGTTCAAAACCGTTACGGCAACGTGATCATTCGCACAAAACAGGGCAGTCAATCGATTGTCCTTGATAAAATGCTCAATTTTATCGAAAATGTCTAGACGGATTCGGTAAATGTCGTCTCCACCCGTTTCCGCCGCGACCTCGTCAAACAGCCAGTCGGTCGTAAATGGAAGTCGGTGCTCCAACATTGCCTGTACAAAGCCTTGGTAACGTTCTTCACGGCTGACAACCCCCGTGATCGGCTCCGAAATAAATCCGATCCGATGATGGTTTTGTCCAATTAGATAAGAGGTCATGTCATAGGCAGCCTTCACATGATTATGGCATACGGCCGACATGCTGATTTCCTTAAAAACCCGGTCAACCAGCACAAGCGGGTACCGGTTGAGATGTAATTTCAGCACTTCATGTCCGCATGTTTTGCGATCGCCGGGGAAGAAGATGATTCCCTCCGTTCGGCGGGCCTCGGCGAGATCTTTCATGATTGCGTCTTCCTCCTCCTGACTGCCGCCGGTAATGCGTAATGTAAGCTCCATTTGCCGCGAAAGCGCATGGCGTACCGCAGAGGACACAACCTGCCCGGTATATTCATCAAGCATAGGGACGACAATGGCCGCCGACTTTAGCGACGACACTTTTCCGCCGCGACTATCCGTTCCCGGAGCATGCGGATGATCCGCCAAAAACGTTCCCCGTCTGGGCATTCGGTACACAACTCCTTCTTGGGCCAGCATTTCCAGAGCCTGCTTGCTTGTACGCCGGCTGACGCCAAACATATCAGCGAGTTCTCCTTCCGATGGTACGGGATCATGCGGCTTTAAGTTTCGCTCGTCGATCAACTCCAGCACTTTTCGGCGCATCTGTTCATATAGCACCAGCGGTCCCTTCATGAGTTTTTCCCGCGGTTTCTTTCCATTCATTACTCAAAACCCCCTGAGTAGAGATGTAACGTAAGTATCACTGATCTATAATTATGCCATAAATACTTATTCGGGGGAACCGCTACCACACATTAACCCCATGTTGGATTATTCGGTGTGCATATGAAAGATCCGTCCCCGAAATTGGAGACGGATCTTGTTATAGGGTTATGTTAATTGAGTGGAGGTTGCCACTTCCATACTACTCCTCGTTAAACGCTGCCGCCACCGCCGAGCCGATGCTAAGAATCTTCTCACGCGGAACGACCCGGCAGCGCTCGGCCCATTGTTCGTACTGCGCGCTCATCCGCGCCACCCGATCCGAATGCTGCGCCGCCACATTGTGCAGCTCCGTCCGGTCGAGCTCCATATCATAGAGCTCCCACGCATCCGGGTACTTGCGCACGAGCTTCCACTTGCCCTCGCGCACCCCGGCATTGCCTTCGTGCTCCCAGAATAGCGGACCCCGATCCATCCCGTCCTGCTCCAGCAACGGCAGCAAGCTCGTACCTTCCAGCGGCAATATGTCCCGCCCCTTGTACGTTTCCGGGTACTTTGCGCCGGTCGCTTCCAGAATCGTCGCCATAATGTCGGGCAACTGCCCCGGCGTATGGCGCAGCGACCCTTCGTTCGCCACTTTCCCCGGCCAATGCATGATCAGCGGGGTCGAAATGCCGCCTTCGTGAATCCAATGCTTGTACAGCCGGAACGGGCTGTTGGACAAGTTCGCCCAAGCGACTCCGTAGCTTTGGTACGTCTGTTCGTCCCCCGGCATATAATCATGCCGATTGCCGAATAGCACTGTCTCCCCATTCTTCGTCTCTCTCGTCGCCATATGATACTGGATCAGGAAATCGCCCATGCTCGCCCGCAGCTCTTCCGCACACCCGCCGTTGTCGGCCAGGAAAATAACGAGTGTATTATCCAATTGCCCCGTCTCTTCCAGCGTCTGCAATATATTGCCGATCCCTTGGTCCATTCGGTCGATTTGCGCCGCATACACTTCCATGCACCGCGCGCGCCATTCCTTGTCGTCGGCATCTTCCCAGGCGGGCTGGCTCGGGTCGCGCTCCGTCAGCTTCCACGCCGGGTCGATCATCCCCATCGACACCAGCCGCTCCAACCGCTCTTCACGAAGCTTGTCCCAACCTTTGTCGAAGCGCCCCTTGTATTTGGCGATATCTTCTTCGCGCGCGTGAAGCGGCCAGTGCGGAGCCGTATAAGCAACGTATTGGAACCAAGGTTCCCCCGAATTCCGTTCATGATGCTCGCGAATGTACTTGACCGCCTCGTCGCTGATCGCGTCGGTGATATAGTAATCGTCATCCTCCAGCGCTTCACGTTCCACATTTTCATTTTCCCGGGTCAGAGTCGTGGGACTGTAATAGCTGACCGCACCGATGATGATCCCGTAGAAACGGTCGAACCCGCGCTGCCGCGGCCAGGCGTCGTTGCTGTTGACCACGTCATTGACGATATGCCATTTGCCGCTCATGTAGGTGCGATATCCGCTCTCTTTCAGAACCTCGGCAATTGTCACACAGCGGTCGTTCAGCGTCCCGGCGTACCCTTCCGGTCCATCGTTGTCGACGAGTACGCCGATGCCTGTCTGATGCGGATGCAATCCCGTCAGCAGAGAAGCGCGGGTGGGACTGCAGCGGGCGGTATTGTAGAACTGGGTAAACCGCACCCCTTTGCCCGCCAGCCGGTCCAAGTTCGGGGTCATGATTTCGCCGCCGTAGCAGCCGATGTCTGAATACCCCATATCGTCATTCATGATCAGCAAAATATTCGGTTGTTGCGATGCCATACTCCGTTGTCCTCCTATAATGATTGATTGCATGTCAACTATAGAATTGGCTTTTTACACCAGATTGAACCGGTGCGTCTCGCAAAATTGCTTGAAACGCTCCAGTTGGTTCGTACAATAGAGAACGCCGGGATACTCCAGCATCTTCTCCATCACTTCCTCCGAATCCACGACCCGCGCCAGCAACTGGAATCCGCGCTCCTTGCACGCCGTAACGTACTCACGGGTCAAGTAGTTGTAGGGGATGGACAGGTGTGTCGCCCCGACTTGCTTCATCGCATCGAAGACGAATGTGGTCGGGCCGCCCAACAGCAGGCTGAATCGAACGTCCTTGGTGAGGCTGCGCATGACCTCGAGCGACAAGTGGTTGAATGAGCTGATCAGCACTTGGTCGATCATGTCGAGCTTACGAATCACTTCAAGCGTCTTCGCTTCCAGCCCGTCGTACAGGTGGCCGGCTTGCTTCAGCTCGACAAGTACAGTGGCGTGTCCTTTGATGACGCGAAGCGCTTCTTCAAGTGTGGGGATCGTCTCGACCTCCGAGAGGCGAAACTGCTTGAGCTCGGCCAGCGTGTAGTCTTTGATTCGCCCTTTGCCGTTGCTCGTGCGGTTGATCGTATGGTCGTGCATGACGACAGGGACACCGTCTTTGCTCAGGTGCACGTCGAGCTCCACGTGGCTGGGCGACAGCGCGACCGCCGCCTGAAATGACGACAACGTGTTTTCCGGATATTTCACCGGATAGCCCCGATGGGCAATCGCGAAAAATGCCATGGTTAACCTCCCAGGTTTGTTTGATGTATACCGTCTCAATATCGATGATTAAGCTCAGTCAACTCTGGATGACCATATCATATTGTTATAACATATTAGCCTGTTCGTCAAGTGGATTCTAAGCACAGACTATGAAGTCACACCCGCTCCGCCCCAGGCTTGCCGTTCTCCACGGCGAACGCGGCTCGCGCGGCTCGCTATACGAAGTTTTGTACTTGCTCTTCGTGCCGTTCGTGCTGATCGACGTGCCGCAAAACTCGGTCGACCAGCATCTCGTGTCGCTTAATGTGGGGATGAGCCACTTTGCCTGCTCCCTTTCCACAATGAGTTGACCCTGTTACTGCTTCATGTGCGTTAAAATCTGGCCTTGACGTTCCAACAACTCAGTCAAACGGGATTTGTCCACCTGCTGTACGCTGCAGCCTCCGTCGAGCGCCATCGCCGCGGCCGTAGCCGCCGATTGCCCCAGCACCATAAATACCGGTTCCATGCGAATGGAGCCATAAGCGATGTGAGAGGAAGATAGGCAGACCGGGACAAGCAAATTGACGCATTCGTCGGCGCGCGGCACAATGGCGCGGTAACTCACCCCGTAAGGGCCTTTCGTGCGGATTTGCACGTCTCCTTCGTTGCGGACATGGCCGTTCCCATCCACATAACGCTGAACGTTGTGCGAATCCATCGTATAAGAGCCCATGCCGATCGGATCCGTCACCGGCTCGCGCAACATGATGTGATTCTCGTTCATGACCAGCAACCCAAGCATTCTTCTCGCTTCCCGAATATACAGCTGCGGAGACCAATGGCCGTTGTCGGTGAATTCGTCGAGGGGCAGTCCCCATGGAGAATAGAACGAGCGGATGGCTTCCGGCACGCGAGGGTGGTTCTGCACCGTCCACAGCAGCCCTCGTTGATACACTTCATGGGCTAGGCCGATCTGTTCGCGGGTTGTGTAGTCTGCTTCCGTGTAGGCGTAGTTGGTGCCGATAAAATCGGTGGAAAACCCGGTGTCGTTGTTGGAGTCGGTTTTCCGATTCGGCATCATGCGCAGCTTGAACATGACTTTCTGGCCTGCTTCGATCGAGCGGAACAGCAATTCATATTCCCGTTCGTCATAACCTTCCGGCTTATCGATCATCACCCGATTCTCCGGAGAATCGGTCAAGCACATCCGGTAGCAATAAGCTTGAATTCGCCCGTCCGCCTCGCCGTCCGCACCGCCGGGGTGCGGGTTGACATGAGGCAGCAAACCGCTTGACGGGTTTCCCGGTCGAACATACGGATCGATCCCGAGAGGCAGTTGGTTTTTCGTCGCCGTGGCGGTTTGAATTCCGTTATACGTTTCTCCGTATACGGAATTCGCTTCTCTGCCTATCGCGTAGGAGACGCCGGCCAGCGCCAGCAGATCGCCCTCATACGAAGCGTCGATGAACATTTTGCCGCGGAGCGTTAACCCGGACTCCATGCGGATTTGCGCGATCCGGCCGCCAACTTTATCCACTCCGTCCTTCCAATTCAGCCGTTCGCGATAAAACACCGGGATGCCGTATTCCCGAATCCAGTCTTCGTATACGGCGAGCGCCACCTTCGGCTCGAACAACCATACCGCTTGTTCTTGTCCGTATTTGGCGCCGACCCGTTTGTAGAATTCCAGCGAAATGCCGCCGATAGCCGACTTATCGCCGGAGTCGGTATCCCCGAGTCCGCCGCTGCTTAAGCCGCCGACCCGGTTAGAAGGCTCGACGACCGCCACCTTTTTGCCCAGCCGGGACGCTTGCACTGCGGCGGCGATGCCCGCAGAAGTGCCCCCGTAAACAACGATATCGTACTCGAGATTGTCCACGCTCCAAACCGCCCTCCCCATTATTTACAGCGACTGGTCCGCTTCCTTCAGCCTGGCGATGCACTTGCGAATGCTCGGAATCGGATTTTCCGGCTCGCCCTCATATTCGATTGTCGTGTATCCGGCAAACTTACTCTCCTTCAACGCTCGCAGCAACCCGGCCACATCCAACTTCCCGTCGCCCAGCACGGCTTCATGCCTTGTCCCATCCGCATCGTACGTGAAATCCTTGAAGTGCACGCCATAGATGCGATTCGGGTATTCCTTCACCATCTCCACAGGATCGCCGCCGGCATCGATCAGCCAGCCGGTGTCTAGGCACAAGCCGATGTTGTCCGACGTCTTCGCCATCGCTTCGCGAAGCTGTTCGACTTTGCCGTACATTTGGTCTTTGCTGCCGTGATTATGTATCGCGAGACGAATCCCATACTCCGTACAGAGCCTCTCCAGCAGATCGTACGCATCGTGGTTCGGCTTGCAGCCGAGAATGCGAATGCCCGCCTTTTTGGCGAACTCGAAGAACGGCCGCACCTTCGCCTCATCATTGTTGAAGCTGTTGATGCCGTATGAATTCAAGATCAGCCCGTTGTCGCGGTACAGCCTGAGCACCGGATCGGCCGACTGATCGTCCGCCAGAATATCCAGGTGTTTGCGGCAAATTTCCAAGGCCGGAACGTTCAAATCTTTCAACAGACCGACAATTTCCACATTGCTGAAATTGCGGAAGCACCAGCTTTGAATCGCCAGCGGAGTCCCGCCAAGAATCGTAGTTGTCATTCATACAACCTCCATCCAAATTTTTATTCACGCGAAAAATGATACCACAACCGTGCACCGATCGAAAGCGGCCCGGAGGTCGGATCCCGCCTTACGACCTACCTTGCGACCGCCTGCGACCGCCGTACATCATCCGTCCTACAGCACCTTATGCTTGCGCAAAATGCGCAGCACACGCAAGAAGCTGGCCGGCTTTTGCGGGTGGAAACCCCGCGCGTGCTCTTCCATTACCTCGGGAACCCACTTGGGAGCTTCCCCGCTGGTGGCCGCCTTGCGCAAGCTTCCTGCTTGCTTTTTCAGCTTCCCGCGTTTCTCTTCCATCAGCCCGCGAAGCTTGAGCAACCCTTGCTTAGCTTCCATCATTTCCTTCTTGCTAATCGCCATCCCGACACACCTGCTTCCGCCGCATTCATTTGCCGACCGTTGCCGACGGAATAGTGTATTCTTCGTTCAAGCCAGATGCTCGCGGAAAAATTCGAGCGTCCGAGCGAACGCGTCGCGAGCCGCTGCGGCTGAATAAGACCTGCGCGTGTCATTAAAGAAAGCGTGCTGCGCCCCTTCGTAGACGTGCGATTCGAACCGTTTGCCCGCCGACTTCATCGCCGCAGCAAATTCCGGCACTTGATTCGTAATTCGCGCATCCTGCCCCCCATAAAATCCGAGAACCGGGCAACCGATCTTCTCGATCACTTCCGGCTTCGGCGCGCTGCCGTAATAAATCACTGCGCCCGCGAGCAAGGGGTCGTTCCCTGCCAGTTGAGCAGAAAGGCCGCCGCCTAAACAGTAGCCGACCGAGCCGACCTTGCGGCCTTTGCTCGCCGTGCAATCATTCCGCATATATCGGGCCGACTCCACTACTTGTTCTATGTATCCGGCCATGCGCGACATCCCGCCGAACACTTGGCCCGCTGTTTCGCTGATTTCCTCGCTCTGCTTTTGCGGCAGCTTCGACATCGCTTCCTTGCGCGCCGCTTCGTCATGCCATACACCTGGTGGCAGAGATTCCATGAAACTTTTGTATGCAGCGATACGCTCGTCCGTGAGCGGCTCCGGCCGCTTGCCGTTTACCGCCAGCAAATCGGGGGCGAACGCCGAGTATCCGGCCGCTGCGAAGCGATCCGCAACATCGCGGATATGCTCGTCCACGCCCCAAATTTCCTGCAGCACGAGGACAGCAGGCAACGGCTCCTCCACCCGCTCCGGCTTGGCCAAGTAACCCAAATACCGGTTATTTTCCCCATACGCGATCCACTCTTTTTGCAGCTCCATCTTTTCGTCCTCCCTGTTCTTTTTTCGACAAATTTGTGATACATTGTGTTTGAATGTTTCCAAATTTTTATTAACGAAAGGATTGAGGCTATGGGAGTTCGTTTTCTGAAAATCGCCGTCGTCTATTTTGTCATCGGTGTCGTGTTCGGACTCGTAATGGGTATCATTCAGTCGTTCCAGTTTGCCTCCGTACACGCGCATATCAACTTGTTGGGGTGGGTGTCGCTGGCGCTGTGCGGCTTCCTCTACTTGCGGTTTCCCGCGGCAACGAGCAGCAAGCTGGCTCCATGGCACTTTTGGCTGCACAACATCGGCTTGCCGGTCATGATTATCGGGTTATATTTGGAAATTTTGACCGGTCAGGCCGGGTTTACCGCATTAATCGCCACCGGCGGAACACTCGCTGTCGTCGGAATCATTATTTTTGCAATCAATGTCTTGATGAATGTGAAAAGCGAAAGCGCTGTTACAGCCAAGTCCGCTAATAAAAGCGCTTCCGTCTGACAAACACGACTGCTATGCCTTAATGTAAATCGGACGTGGGGTTCACCGCACATGGCGGCGCCGGCCCACGTCCTTTTTTACTGTCTACGGCTTGACGAACACCGTCTTGACCGCCGTATAGAACTCGATCGCCGCCGTCCCTTGCTCCCGCGAGTGCGAGCTCGACTGCTTCATTCCGCCGAACGGCGCCTGCAGCTCAACCCCGGCCGATTCGGCGTTGATACGCACAAGCCCGGCGTCAACCTCCTTGATGAACTCGAGCATGTTGCCAATATTGCGGGTGAACACCGATGCGCTCAAGCCGAACTTCACGTCGTTGGCCAGCTCGAACGCCTGTTGAATCGAATCGACTTTGAGCAGCGCCAGCACCGGTCCGAAAATTTCCTCTTGCGCAATCGTCGCCTGAGAATCGTTCACCTCGAACACGGTCGGCTCGACAAAGTACCCGTCTCCCAGCCCGTTCGCCGTCAGCCGCTGCCCTCCGCACAGCAAGGTGGCTCCTTCCGCAGCGCCTTTCTGGATGTAGCCGAGCACACTCTCCAGCTGCCCTTCGTTCACGCACGGACCCATCCACGTCGCGCCTTGCATCCCGTCGCCGACTTGAATCGCCTTCACTTTGTCCACAAGCTTGCGCTTGAAATCATCATAAACGCCGCTCTGTACGATGACACGGCTTGTAGCCGTACACTTTTGCCCCGTAGAGCGCAAGCCCCCGCTGATCGTCGCCTCCACCGCCAGATCGAGATCAGCGTCGTCGGCTACGATAACCGGATTTTTGCCGCCCATCTCCAGCTGATACTTCGCGCCGCGCAAGAGGGCGTTCATCGCCACGCGCTTGCCCGCCGTATCCGACCCGGTGAACGTAATTCCGTTCACATCCGGGTGGGTGGACAGCCCTTCGCCGATCACCCGGCCGCTGCCGGTGACGAAATTGATGACCCCGGCCGGCAGCCCCGCCTCGTGGAAACACTCAACGATTTTGGCCGCCGTCACCGTCGTATCCCCTGCCGGCTTGAACACCACCGCGTTGCCGTAGATAAGCGCAGGCGCAATCTTCCAGATGG
>JAJFMO010000082.1 GCA_020697475.1 Paenibacillaceae bacterium
GACGAGCTTGGTAATGCCGTCTTGCGCGTCGCGCTGAGCGGTGTTCAGATCCTTTTTCCCCTGAATGTAGTCCCACATGTTGTTCTTAATAATCGTCTGCGCCGGACCGTAATACTTGCTGAACGAAGGATTGAGTCCCGGATGGCTCTTGAAAATCGATTGCAAATGCTTATCCTTCAGCTCTGGAATGTCGGCCCCCAACTCCAGCTTCAACTGTGGATCCTTCAGCGGGGACATCTTGGCGGTCGCTCGGGCCATCTTCAGCTGCACTTCCTTCGACGTCACCACATCGATCACTTGCATGGCCGCTTCCTTGTGCTTGGTTGTTTTAATAGGGAAAATGATCCACGGATCGACCATCCCGTATTGATTCGGCAGATCGTCGTAAGCCGGGAATTGCGCCACATCCCAGTTGAGCCCCTCTTTGCCCGCGTCGACCATATTAGGAATCCGATTGATCGTCGTCATCATCGCCAAGACCCGCTTCTGCTCGAACTGGTCGATGGCGTTGGTGCTCGGCTTGCGCATATTACCGGGAATAGTCTGAATCTTATAACCGGTCTCCAACACTTTCTTCCAGCTGTCGGTATTCACGTGCGCCGTCAGCGTCTTCGGATCGACCATGTTCAGCGAACGTGGATAGAAAATCCGCGAGAACGCTTCCTGATCCAGCCCGCGATACTGGGTGCCGCCGTCTTCTCGCGTCACTTTTTTCCCCAGCTCGACCGCGTCGTCCCACGTCATGCCGTCTTTCGGATACGGAACCCCAAATTTGTCGAAAATGTCCCGATTATAATAAGTCGCATTCAATTGTACGTTAAAAGGCAGCCCATAAAGCGCGTTGTCCTTCCCCGATGCGCGGATGGAATCGAGGATTACCGGCTCGAAGCGGCCGAGGTCGATATTCATCTGCTTGGCCAGCGGAGTAATGTCGAAGAAAATGTCCATCTCGTTCAACTGAGCCATCTGTCCGGTCCATCCGGTAAACAGGTCGGGGATCGTGCCGGCCGCGATCATGCTGGCCATGTCCGTCCCTTTGCCGATATTGACGTATTCGATCGAGATGTTCGGGTATTTGGTCTTCACCGGATCGAGCAGCAAATCCTGATACAGCTGGTTCGGGGAACCCAGCACGGTCAAGGTGACCGGCTCCGTGCTGATCGGCGGCTTGGCGCTGCTCGGAGCAGCTTGGCCGGCAGCCCCGGCTCCTGCCCCGGCTTGGCCTGCATCGCCGGCTTGTCCGGCTCCCGTTCCGCTGCTGCAACCAGCCAGAAGACATATTGTAAGCGCGAACAATAAGAATAGTCTAATTCTCTTGCCTGTCATCTTGATTGAACCTCCCTGGGAAAATTGGTAATGATTAACCAAGTATAACGGCATCATGCGAAGCTTGAACACCGGGAAAACAGCTGAATAACCTAACGATTCGGCTATTCGCCCGCGAGTGAACGCATTGACCGGCCGGCCTTGTCTCTTATATGATGAGTTCGATGGATTCGCCAATTCGATGGGAGGAAGCGGAGAATGACGGATAGGGAAGTGTTCAAGAAGATCGGTGACGTGGAGTTGGCGATCGATATTTATCGCCCGGCGGGTTGGGCGGCGACGGACCGTCGCGCGGGGGTCCTTTTCTTCTTCGGCGGCGGCTGGGTCGGCGGCAAAATGGAGCAGTTCAAGCCGCATTGCGAGCATTATGCGGGGCTGGGAATGGTCGCGCTGGCTGCGGAATATCGGGTGAAGACGCGGCACGGCACGACCCCGTTCGAGTGCGTGGACGATGCGCGCAGTGCGCTGGCTTGGACGGCTGCCCAAGCAGGCCGGCTTGGCATTGATCCTGCGCGGATCGTTGTGGGCGGCGGCTCGGCGGGCGGGCATGTGGCCGCCAGTACGGCGGTGCGTGGCGGCTACCCCGCTCGCGAAGCGATGCCGGCCGGCGCACCGTTCGCGCTCATCCTGTTCAACCCCGTGTTGGATACGACGGAGACGGGGTTTGGGTCAAAGGCGCTGGGTGATCGGCAGCTGGAGCTGTCCTGCGCGCATCATGTGGTGCCGGGACTGCCGCCGACGCTCATTTTTCACGGCACCGAGGATACGACCGTGCCGTTCGCCAACGCCGAAGTTTTCTGCCGCAATATGACGGAGGCGGGCAACCGCTGCGAGCTCTTCCCGTTCCCCGGCGAGAAGCACGGCTTCTTCAACTTCGGCAAGGGGAACGGGGCGTATGAGAAGACGTTGGAGGTCGCGGACAAGTTTATCGAGTCGCTGGGGATCGAGTTGCGTCGGGGTTAGGGAGAACAGGTTTCATCGAACAACAGGCGAAACGCGCGAGCTGTTTCGTCTGTTGCATTTTCAAGGCAGCGCTTGCAATTGAGCAATATTGTGCTGATCGAGCACGATTTGATCATTGATGGGGGGTGGCGCGTCATCTACACTGAAGATATGCCAAAGAAAGAAAGGAGGAACGTTGAGTCTAGAGGATGGAATGCGGATAATCTGCATCAACGGCGGTATGGATTCATGGAAACAGCGGGAAGGAGGGGCTTAGCGAGATTAGCCATTGGGAATGAAATACGGGCAGGCAATTGTAAGGGTAACTGAGCGGGTAACGGAGCAAGGATCTGATCGGACCAAAATAAAAAGTTGGAAAGGTTGTGCAGCCAATGTTTGTTTGCCATGCCAAAATGCGCCTATTGCCGACGAAAATGTTGTTGATCGCCTTATTGGGAATCGCACTCGCTGTGTTTGCGCCATCCGTTCATGCGGCGGGGTTGTTCCAAGACGATTTCGAATCCGGGAGCGCCAGCGCCTGGACGGTCGACGTCGGTACCTGGAGCGTAGTGACCGACGGGTCGACGAAGGTGTACTACAGCAACACGCCAAGCGGCAACGGCCGTTCGATTGCAGGCTCAAGCTCGCTGACGGACTACAGCGTCGAGGCGCAGATCAAAGTCGATTCCTGGGGCAGCACCAGCAAAGCCGGGCTGATGGCCAGGTATCAAGACAGCGATAACTACTATTACCTGCTTTTTGAGGAGTCTACCTCCAAGCTGAAACTGTTCAAGCGAGTGGGCGGCACGAACACCGTACTGGCTCTGTCCGACACGCTGACGGCCTATACCGGCATCTATAACGAATACAAGCTCGTTGTTGATGGCAATCAGTTGACAGGCTATTTTAACGACAAGGAAGTCGTGTCGGCGACGGACAGCTCTCTCACCAGCGGTTCGTTCGGATTGTATACCGTCAAGCAACAAGCTTGGTACGACGATGTCGTCGTCTCCGATCTGAATGAAACCGTATGGAATCTGAACAGCCTTTATGGGGTCAGCCAAACCGGGTTTAACGATGCGATCAGCGACGCCAAGACATACTTCACGACGCATCCGCACGATACGCTTGTTATTGAGATTGATCCCGGCACATACAACATCCATAACGAACTCGGCAAAACGACCGGGTTGATCGATATCAGCAATGTCGATCCCGGCGCTTGGGACGGCCGGCTTGTGTTTCGCGGAGGCGGACAGTCGGGAGCGAACAGCACCATGCTTGTATTCGACGATACATTAGTTTCTCTGTATGGGAAAAATGTGTACCACGTCACGTTCCAAGGGATGGAAATGACCCGGCCCGATTTGAAAGTCAGCCAGGGCACGGTGGTCAGTGTCTCCGCAGGTAAAGTCGTTCTCGACATCCAGTCGGGATTTCCCACTCCGCAAGATATTTTCGACTCGGGCTCGTCGACGGGAAGATATTTAAGAGCGTATGACAATACCAACCCGCTCGATCCCCATATCATAGGCAACGATTCGTGGCCGCCTTCGTCGAATGCGCAAATCCCCTGGCAATCGACAACGAAGGTTTCGGGCTTTACCGACCGTTGGCAAATCAATCTCAATTCGTCTACCCTGGTGGCAGGCTACAGCGTCGGGGATTTAATCGGCATCAAGTCCAAGCATGGGGCGGACGCCTATTGGTTCAGCGTCGGTTCAGATTTCGTCTTCGACGATATTTTGTGGACGAGGGAAACACGCGGAGTATTCCGAACCGGGTTTGACCACATTCGGATCTCCAACAGCACGATCACCCGCGGGAGCGCGATCAGCGGGCAGATGCCGGCTTTGGCCAGCCCGGATGGAGGACCGCAGTTGGGCAATCAGAACGATGTGCCGGTATCGTACATTGTGGTGGAGAATTGCAACTTTACCGGAACGGGCGACGACGCCATCGCTTACTTCAAGGTCACCGGCGTCATCCGCAGCAATGTGGTCAGCGATCCGTTCACCCGGATATTGCTGTACCAAAGCCCGGACGCGGTCATCAACGGGTTGGGCAATATACTGAACCGCACGCCGATCGCGATCCAGTAAAACCTTGTAGGAGGGGATAATTATGCGGAGAAAATTGTACCGGAGAAAAATGTACTTGTGGACGTTCAGTTTCTTGCTTCTGTTTGTCGGGGCTATTCCTGCTGCAGCGGCGGACTTCGATTTCGATACCCCGGGCACGCTGATCGGCAGCTTCAACTCGTCGTTGATCGATGAAGCTTCCGGGTTGGCCGTAAGCCGCACGAATACGAATGTGATGTATACGGAGAACGATTCCGGCGGCGGTCCGAAGTTTTATTCGATCAATATGGACGGGGACTTGCTGGGTATTTATCAGCTTGACGGGGCATCCAATATCGATTGGGAAGATATGGCGATCGGGCCGGGACCGTCGACCGGAGTCAATTATGTGTATATTGGCGATATCGGAGACAATCCGGCGGATCGGGACGGGACGACGCGAGACCATGCCGCGATTTACCGTACTCCGGAACCGACGGTCACCGGCGCCGGCAATCCTCCCGATCCGAACACCGTGGGCACGACGCACATCAGCTCCTCCAATTGGGAGAAGATCGTCATCCAGTATCCGGGAGGCCCGACCAATGCCGAGGCGATGATGATCGATCCGGTCACCGGCGACTTGTTCCTGGTCATGAAGGGTCACACGGCCGGCGATCCGGCGTTGCAGAACCGGGTGTACAAAGCGACGCAAGCGCAGTTGGACGCGCATGCCAACACGGGTACCGTATTGACTTTGACTCAAGTAGCGCTGGTCACTGCGCGGGTGAACAGTGTTCGCACGGTTGGTCCGACTGCAGCGGATATTTCGGAAGACGGCAGCATGATTATCGTGAAAAATTTGGAAGAAGTGTTCGTCTGGCCGCGAGCAACGGGACAAAGCGTCGATACGGTACTGTCCAACGATCCCGATGCTCCGGTTTACGTGCCGGTGGCTGTAGGCCAGACCGGGGTGGTCGGCGACGGGGAGACGGTGGCCTTTGCCCTTGACGGCAGCAAGTTCTATACCGTGGTGGAAAATGGCAACTTTTTCGGCTATTTCAACAAGGTGTCTACCGATACGACGCCTCCGACGGCGCCATCGAACGTCCATGCCGCATCCACGACCTCCACGACAATCGATCTGGCTTGGAACGCTTCGACCGATACCGGAGGAAGCGGGTTGGACAGCTACCATATTTACAAGAACGGCAGCTTCTTGCACGATGTTTCCGCCTCGACCACTTCGTATACAGTGACCGGCTTAAGCCCGTCAACCAGCTACAGTTTCTATGTGGTAGCCGAGGATGGCGCCGGCAATACGGCAACCAGTTCAACCGTGAATCTGTCGACATCGGCTGTGACGAAGGCGGATAATTTGGATGCGTCGATTGTGTACAACGGCAGCTCCTGGGAAACCCGGTTCACGGCTCAGGATTATAATGGGTCAGTGCAGACGGCGACCGCCACAGGGGATTATGCCCAGTTCAACTTTAACGGCGCTTCGATCAAATACGTGGGACGTACCTGCCCCAGTTGCGGCAAAGTCGATGTATATATCGACGGTACGTTGGTCGGCAACGATATCGACGTTTATTCTGCGACCACACAGTTTCAGCACTTGATTTACAGCAATTCGTCGCTTACACCGGGTTCGCATACAATCAAAATCGTCGTGACCGGCCTGAAGAACGCCAACTCGGGAGGCAAGGCGATCCATTTCGACTATTTCGAGTATTGATTCTGCGGTGTTCGGCAAAATGGAAAGGCCGTTTTTTAACGGTCTTTCCATTTTTCATTTCAAGATGTTTGAGTTCTTTGGCGTGCTGAAGTGTTCGCGCTATTTTGAGCTCTATTTGCATGCGAAGTTAGACCGGCAACGACGTCCATCCATTGGCAAAGTGAGAGTTGTCCTTCCAAGTGCCACCTTCATCGATACCAAATTGGGAATACCTGCATTTCTGCAGCATTTTTCTCCTATTATTCCTATCTGGAGCCAGATTCCTGCAAAAGTGCAGGAAATTTTGCCGAATTGTAGCTTGATGACCGCTAAGTGCTCGGAAAAACTGCAGATTTGCAGGAATTTCCCCAATTTGTTCTAAAGGAGCAAGAAATTCCTGCACAATTGCAGGAATTCATTTCGGCATCATTTCGGTACCTTTCGTTTCACCTGAAGAAGCACGATGTGCAGCTGTCCCGAGTGTTCACTCCCTACACGGATACCGCATCAGCAGGGCAGTCCACTTTGATGCGCAGTGTATGGATTCCAGTTCAATCGAACGTAATATGATCCAGCGGCAAATAGTTGTGGCGCGAGCGGAATTGGCCGGGGGACATGCCGATCGTCTTGCGGAACGTTCGGCTCAAGTAATTGCCGGTGGACAGGCCGACCTTGTCGGCGATTTCGTCCAACGTCAGCGCCTCGTTCTTGAGCATCTCCATCGCCCGGTCCAGGCGAATCTTGGTCAAATATTGAATAGGCGTAATTCCCGTTGTCCGATGGAACAGCCGGTTGAAGTGGAACCTCGACAGCCCGACGGCGGCCGCGATGTCATCAAGACTTCGGATCGTTGCATAATGGGCGGCAATATATTCCGTCGCCTTCACCACCGTATCCGGCCAATCCACAGGCGACTCCTGGCGTCGGTTGGCTACGCGATACAGCTCGGTGAGAAACTGGTAGGCGAGCGAGGCGGCTTGAAATCCATCGGTGATTTGCTTGTTCTCGGCTTGCCGGTATATTTTTTTCAATAAATATATCAATGTCGATTCTTCGTGAAAATGCGGCGTCACCCCAAGTCGATTCGTCAATTGATCCCAAGCGACGTCAAGCTCCTTGCCGCTTAAAGCGATATAGATCGACTCCCAGTGGGTGCTGCCCTGCGGCAACTCGTATTGGTGGTCGCCAGGCGCCTTCACCAGGAAAGCGGTTCCCGGATGGAGCGGGTAATAGGTTTGGCCGATGCGGATCCGCCCTTCACCGGACAACGTATATTGAAAAATATACAAGTCGTGATTGATCTTACGTTCGAGTCCGTTGACCCGGAATGAGGGCAAAGCTTCTTTGCGTTGTCCCACCGCATGCAAGTTGGCGGGGCGAATCGGCGGGCCGTCGGTGAAATAAAACCCAAATATCGGCAATGGAATCCCTCTTTTCCCCTGAAAACGATTCAATATCATTATTGCGGTTGAAGTTAAGAAAATCAAGCGAGAGCAATATTGTGCTTGTTCCGCATAATTTGATCATTGCGACAGCTGGAGCGGTTCGGTAATCTAGGGTAAGGGGGGCGAAGAATGAGTAAAATTACGTTTATCGGAGCGGGAAGCGCCGTGTTCGCTAAGAATGTGCTGGGCGATTGTATGCTGACCGAGGCGTTGCAAGATTTTGAACTGGCTTTGTACGACATTGATTTGAAGCGATTGCGGGAATCGGAGCAAATGTTGACCCGTCTCGGAGTGAATGTGGGCAGCACGTGCCGAGTCAAAGCTTATGAAGATCGCGTGGAAGCTTTGCGCGGCGCCGACTATGTGATTAACGCGATACTGGTTGGCGGGGACGAAGCGTGCCGGACTGATTTTAATGTTCCGAAAAAATATGGCCTGGGACAGACGATCGGCGATACGGTGGGGATCGGCGGGATTTTTCGCAGCCTGCGGACGATTCCGGCCATGATGGAGCTGGCGGCGGATATGCGCAAAGTTTGTCCGAACGCGTTGCTGCTCAATTATACGAATCCGATGGCGATTCTGACGATCATGATGAATGTTCATGGCGGCGTACAGACGGTCGGGCTGTGTCACAGTGTGCAGGGCTGCGTGCCCAAGCTGTTTCAATCGCTCGGTATGGACGCGGCCGGCGTGGAGTGGAAAATTGCCGGTATCAACCATATGGCTTGGCTGCTGGAAGTAACCCGGGACGGGGTGGACCTGTATCCGGAAGTCAAGCGGCGAGCCGCGGAGAAGCAATCCACGCCGCATCGGGATATGGTGCGTTTCGAGATTATGCGCCGATTCGGGTGCTATGTGACCGAATCGTCGATCCATCATGCAGAGTACCATCCGTATTTTATTAAGCGCAGCTATCCCGAGTTGATCAACCAACTGCAAATTCCGCTGGACGACTACCTCGAGCGCCGGCGCAAGAAAGCGGCTCAGTGGCAGAAGACGATGGCCGAGCTGCTGGATAATGCAGAACTTAAGCATACGAGGACGAGCGAATACGGTTCGTATATTATGGAGGCGATCGTAACGAATCGGCCGTTTCGCATCGCCGGCAACGTCATGAACACGGGGCTGATCGCCAACTTGCCGCAAGGAGCGTGCGTGGAAGTGCCGTGCCTGGTGGACGGCAACGGGGTGGCGCCGACGGTGTTCGGCGAATTGCCGACACACTTGGCGGCGTTAAATATGAGCCATATTAATATGCAATTGCTGACGGTGGAAGCGGCGGTGACCGGAAAGAAGGAGCATATATATCAGGCCGCCTTCCTTGACCCGCATACTTCCGCGGAGCTTTCGCTGGACGACATCGTCGCTTTGTGCGACGAATTAATCGAAGCGCACGGCAGCTTGCTGCCCGCTTTTCGCTGACCGATGAAGAGGAAATATGTCGTCTTGTCCGGTATCGCCATTGCCGTCCTCGTCATTCTATTCGCGGCATTACAGTTAAACGGCATGAAAGAACAGGACAAGGCGCAACCCGAGGAGACCCAGGTGGAACAGGACAAGACGGACAAGGCGGATAAGGCGGACAAAACTTTTTACGTCAAAGATTATGGAGCGATTGTCGATGACGGCCAGGACGATCGGGCGGCGATTGAGAGGGCGATCCGGGATGCGGTCGCTGCCGGATCGGGAGCCAGAGTGCTGTTCGAGCCGGGCGAATACCGGATCACCCCCGCCACCCGCGACGTAGGAACTTGGGTGTTCCGCTACACGAACGTCTCCGGTCTGACGCTGCAGGGTGACAAAACGCGCTTTTTGTTTACCGATCCGTTCGTCAGCGGGTTTGCTTTTATCGACTCGCAGGATGTGAAAATTAAAGGCTTTACGGCCGATTACGAAACGCCTCCCTTCGTTCAAGGGGCGATTACGGCAACGGATGCGCAGTCCGGCATCGTCGAGTACAAGGCGGATGAAGGCTACCCCTTGTTTGATGATGAACGCCTAAAGGACAAGAGCTTGTCTGTATA
>JAJFMO010000584.1 GCA_020697475.1 Paenibacillaceae bacterium
CCGAGCGTGACGAGGAACGACAGTTGAAAGCTGACGTTATACAAGTAGTAAGGATCGATGAGCAACAGCGCCAAGCCAACTAGGCAGACGAGATGAAGTCCGTCTTTCAGCCACCCTCGCCGTTCGGCATATAGCGCGATCACCCCCATCGCCCCGGCGCGCAGCGCAGAGGGAGAGGCGCCGGTAAACAGCGTGTACAACGGCAACAGGCAAATGACGATCAACAGGTTGGTTTCCTTCGGGCGCCCCAGACGTCGCAGCAGCCACAGGCAGCAACTCACGAAGATGGCCACATGCAAGCCGGAGATGGCGAGAATATGCGACAGTCCGAGCTGGGAAAACTGCCGATAACTGAGCGGATCAACTTCATCTTGCAACCCGATTAGCAAGCCCTTCATGTACCCCGCTTGATCGATGGGAAAAATTCGCTCAAGCACCTGCGCGGCGGCCCGGCGTGAGGCATCGTTAGCCCTCAAAACCGTCGCGATGCCAAACCCTTGCCGCCCGATCACGGCCACATTGCCCGCCCCTTTCACCGATATGAGCCAATGGATGCGTTTCAGCCGCAAATAGTCCCGATAATTGAATCCGCCGAAATTCGTCGCAACAGCCGGTAGCATCAACGTGCCTTGCTTGATCTCGATACGGTCGCCCCGACGCCACGATTGGGCTTCCCTTTGTTCTTCTTTAGTCAAAACCCTGAGCGAGACCTGAACGCTTTCAGAGGTTGACCTGCGTGAATCGACATTCTCCATCCCGTCTCCCGCGACTTCCGCGAATTCTGCCAACTCCCCCGCCGCCTCCACGTACTGAACCTCGCCAGGACGCACACTCATTGCAAATCCGACATGATCGCCATCCACCTCGACCTCGGACCGTATGACTCCAGTAAGGTGAACAGTGGATTGGTCCGCGTCCTCCATCGCGAACCCCTCATGCAGCAGCCGGGTCACGTTCCGCACGTCCGTCCAATGATAGTATCCCATCGCAACAATGATCAGCAGCAAGCAGCATTGCGTCCGCACGATTCACGCCGAGCAAAATTTGCTATTGTTCACCGACCGCGAGGATCGCGAAGGGTCAACGGTGTATGTGACCGACGGTCGCCCCCGCCCAGGACCACATTCCTGCCACTGCCAACCCAACCACCCAACATACCGTAACCGCAACTACGGGCCTTTTGAACAAATTCAATCATTCTCCCCTCCATTCGCGCACAAAATATCCCGGAACAACAAAAAGAACCCCAATCACCGCTATCCAGCGACAATTCAGGGTTCTTCCCTTGCGAAATCCTATACTATTGTTACTTTAACTCCCTTAACCTCAATTCACTACCTCGGTCTCGACCCCGTGCGGCGTCTCGTACGAGCTTAAGCTGCGGATGCGGATGCCGATGGAATCCATCAGCGCCGTCACCTTCCCGGTATCCTTCGGATAAGGGCGATGAAACACGATCTCTGCGATCCCGCTGTTAGCCAGCATATTGGCGCACGTCCAGCACGGCTCGTCGGTCACATACACCGTTGACCCTTCGCGATCCTCGCGGTCGGTGAACAATAGCAAATTTTGCTCGGCGTGAATCGTGCGGACGCAATGCTGCTTGCGCTTGCGCACCATCTCTTTCTTGCCGTCCTTCTCTTCCAGCTCATATTGCTCCACCAGAAGACACCCGGCCTCCGTGCAATCGGGCACCCCCATCGGCGCGCCGTTATAGGCGGTGCCGAGCAGCTTCTTGCCTTGCACCAGCACGGCTCCCACCCGCCTGCGCGAGCATTGCGAACGAGTCGACACCATATAGGCGATATCCATAAAATACGTGTCCCAATCTTTGCGTTTGGTCATAGTCGTCCTTTCACCCAGCCGGTTCCAAAATGAGATGCGGTTTCAGCTTGTCCAACGTCTTCGCGCCGATGCCCGGAACGTCCAGCAGCTCGTCGATCCTCTTGTAGCCGCCATGCGCCCGGCGGGTTTCGAGAATCGCCTCCGCTTTGGCCGGTCCGATGCCCGGCAACGCGTCAAGCTGCTCAAGCGTCGCTTTGTTCAGATCCACAGGCTCGAGCGGTTTCTCGATTACCTTCACCGGGATCGCCCTGCCTTGCTCGTCCGTCTGCGCCGCGATCATCGCAGCCAGCTCAGCGTTCACCGTGGACGGAGCGTCATCCGCTCCCTGTATCCCCGCCTGATACGCCACGCCTCCGCCGACGACGGCCGCTGCCGCCAGCACCGGCAATCCCAGTCTCCTCAAGCCGGGGCCGATGCGGATAAACCTTTTATGCACGAATTCCCTCCTTCTTGCCGATCAAGTTCCTTCCATTTTCTCATAAAACAGAATCGGGTTCCAGTCCATTTTTGCCCCCGCCCTCATGTTCCAAGGTTGCATCGCATATACGTAAATAAGCACATTTGTCGGACGCTAGCAGCGTTGGCAACCTCAGGGGGTATCCACGTGAACGTCGGATTTATTGGAACTGGCAGCATGGGGGGCTTGTTAATCGAAGCTTTCGTCCATTCCGGGGCGCTTCGTCCGGATCAAATTACGGCCCATAGCCGAACAAGGAGCAAGACGGATGCGCTCGCGTCGAACTATCCGGGGCTTCAATCGGTCGAATCGAACGGTCAGGTCGCCCAGATAAGCGACATCATATTTATATGCGTCAAACCGATGGAATTCAAACCGGTGCTGGAAGAGATCGGCGAGCTCTTACCTGCCCATAAACTCGTTGTCTCGATCACGAGCCCGGTATCGATTACCCAACTCGAAGACAAGCTGGATTGCAAAATCGCCAAAGTGATCCCCAGTATCACAAATAGGTTAAGCAACGGCACCACCCTGTGCATGTACGGTGAACGCATGAGCGAAGCGGACAAACAACAGCTGGAGCAACTGCTCGAATATATCGGAAAACCGTTGCGAATTTCCGAGCATCATGTTCGCATCGCCTCCGACCTCAGCAGCTGTGGGCCGGCTTTTCTAGCCTATTTCTTGGAAAAGCTGGCGGAAGCCGCCTCCGAACAAGCTGGATTGCCTCGAGAGCAAGCCGACGAACTGGTCGCTCAGATGGCGCTTGGAACGGGGCGATTGTTAACCGACGGCGGTATGTCCGCCCAACAACTGCAAGCGCGTGTTGCTGTGCCCGGTGGAATTACCGCAGAAGCGCTTCGCATGCTGGCGGGCGAGCTGGACGGCGTGTTCCAACGTCTGATTCACATTACCCACGCCAAATATTATGAAGACATTGATAAGCTAAAAATGCAATTCGCCGACCAGGAAGACGAATTGTCCCCTCCCAGCCGGCAAAATTGGCAGGATCGGTGAAGTTGGGGCAGCCCGCTGCGATCGAGATCCAACAAAATCTCCGATTTGCAGATTGATCCATTCCCCGCGCCTAGTTGGCCACGATATTGACGAGCTTGCCTTTGACGACGATCACTTTGCGTACCGTCTTGCCGGCGGTCGCTTCTTTGACTTTGTCCGATGCAAACGCCAGTTTCTCCATCTCCGCTTGTTCCGTATCGGCAGCGATCATGATCCGCTCCACGATTTTGCCGTTGATCTGCACGACGATCTCCACTTCATCGTCGACCGTCCATTTTTCCTCATAGGTCGGCCAAGCCGCGTAAGTGAGCGACTCTTTGCCCCCCAGCCGTTCCCACAGCTCTTCCCCAAGATGCGGGGCGATCGGAGCCAGCAGCTGCGCCAAATCTTTCATCGCGGCAAGCGGCAGCTGTTCGGTTTTGTATGCTTCGTTGACCAAAATCATCGTCTGGCTGATCGCCGTATTGAAGCGGAGCGCTTCATAATCTTCGGTGATTTTTTTGACGCTGCGGTGCCATACCCGCATGAAGGCGTCGCCCGGCTTGGCATCGGCGGTGATTTTCGGATTCAGCTTCCCGTCATCTCCGACGAACAACCGCCAGACACGCGCCAGATAGCGATAAATCCCCTCGACACCGCTGACGTTCCACGGCTTCGTCGACTCGAGCGGCCCCATGAACATCTCGTACACCCTGAGCGTATCGGCGCCGAATTCATTGACGATTTCGTCGGGATTGACGACGTTGCCGCGGGACTTGCTCATTTTCTCCATGTTCTCGCCGAGGATCATGCCCTGATTGACCAGCTTGTAGAACGGCTCCTTCGTGTCTACAACCCCGAGATCGTAGAGCACTTTATGCCAAAAACGGGCGTACAACAAGTGCAATACGGCATGCTCGGCGCCGCCGATGTACAGGTCGACCGGCAGC
>JAJFMO010000585.1 GCA_020697475.1 Paenibacillaceae bacterium
TTCGACGACAAATTCGGAGCCGGCGAACGTCGCCAGTTGAAACAGCACAAGATCCGGCTTGGCCGGCTGGCGCTCGCGAATCGACTCCTGCACCTCTTCCACCGATGTCAGGATAGCTTGCTCGGGGTTCGAATCCGGGCATAGCTCCCGTAACAACGCGACGGACTGATCGACGACTTCCTGCGCCGCCGTCATGTCGAACGTTTTGCGTCCGATCGGCAAATAAGCAATTTTAGCCATTGTCCACTCAATCCTTTAAATAAAATTCTCCAAATGCCGCTTGGCATGAATCAACCCGCGCGCAACAAGATCGTCCGTACCTGTCCAAATCGGATCTTCGTGCTCGATGCTGAGTATCCCGTCGTAGCCGATTTCATGCAACGCCGTCACAAATTTGTTCCAATCGACGTCTCCTTGACCCGGAATGCGGTGACGCCACCAGCGGCAAGTCAACATGCCTTCCTCGCGCAGAACATTAGGCAGCACCTCAGTGTCCTTCGCCTGGGCGATCACGATGCGATCCTTGAAATCCAGGACCGCCTTCGCGTAATCGATCCCTTGCCATACAAGGTGAGACGGATCGATGTTCAATCCCAACGCTTGTGACGGCACACGGGAGAACATCTCCTTCCAAATCACCGGATTGACCGCGATGTTATGCACATACGGCCAAAATTCATACATCGGGCAATTTTCGAAAGCGAGCTTCACTCCCGTTTTCTCCGCCAGTTCGGCCACCGCAGGGAACACCACCGCGAATTCATCGAGGTTTTGCTCCAGCGTCTTGTTCGGATCGCGTCCGGTGAACGTGGAAACTACGGGAGCGCCAAGCCTTGCGGCAGCACGCAGCAGCACGCCCACATCTTCCACAGCCTGCTTGCGCTGTGCCGGATCCGGGGAGATGAACGGCAGCGCCCCGAACATAATACCCGGGATCGGCACGCCATACTTCTCCTGAGCCGCAAGCAATTCGTTCGCACTGCGTCCGTCCGCCACGCCGCGCCAATCGACCGCCTTGAAGCGCGGGCCGCCATGCAGCTCCACTCCATGGAATCCGTTGTCGCGAGCCCAGCGGAACGTCGTATCGACGTCCCACTGGATGAAGCATGTATTGTAAAAACCGATTTTCATCGCAAAAAATCCTCCGTCTTCTAAAATCTGCGACAATCTGTTGCCGATTTACTTTTGAAATTGTGCATAAAACGATTTGTAATCTACGACTTTACCGGTATCGATCGACTCGAAAATCGCCAGCGTCAGCGCCAATACGTCGCGACCTTGGGCATAGCTGACCGGTGCGGGCTTGCCTGCGTCCAGCGCTGCGGTGAACTCCTCGAACTCTTTGGCATGCAGCGATTGGTAGCCTTCCACGTTCACTTCTTCGGCCGGCTGGTCTTCAATAAACAAGCTGAACTTTTTCCCATTGTTGTTCAAGCCGCCTTCGATTCCGCCCTTGGGTCCGTAAATGCGGTCGTTATATGCCTTCATCTTGAATTTCGGCGGCATCCCCCAGGAGACCGAGAACACTCCCACGTCGCCGGACTCAAATTCCACCGTGATATTGGCCGTGTCGATCGCCAGCTTTTTGATATGCGCCAATTCTTCGCGATCTGTGGCCAGCACCCGGCCTTGCGCGTATACCGTCTTGGGCAACGAACCGAACAATGTCATCCACATGATGAAGTAATGGCAGCCTAAGTCCATGATCGGGCCGCGGTTGCCGTTATCGTCGTGCATAACCCGCTTCGGGCGAATTTCCGCGATCGAATCGTTGTAGCAGAACAACGGGCGGCCGAGCGTCCCCGCGTCTATGTACTCTTTCGCTTTCCAGATCGCACGCGAGAAATTGCGCTGGAAGCCGAGACCGAATTGTACGCCGGCTTTGGTCGTTGCCGCTTCCATCGCATCCGCTTGCTCGAAGGTGGCGGCCAGCGGCTTCTCGCTGAACACGTGCTTGCCGTGCTCGGCGGCGAAAATCGTTACCGGAGCATGCAACGCGAGCGGCAGACAGCTCGATACGATCTCTACATCCGGCTGGGCGATCGCTTCCTTGAAGTCGGTATGAATTCTTGCAACTCCGCAGGAGTCGGCCAACTCTTTCGCCACTTCCGGTACGATATCCGTTACCGAAACGACCTCATGACCGGCCAATTGCCAACCTTTGACGTGCATTTTCCCCATTGCGCCTGCGCCGATAACGGCTACTTTCCACTTTTTACCCATTCTCCATCTTCCCTTCTTTGTCGTTAAAAAGTTTAATAGATTTATAGAGAATTCATAATGCCGTTCAGGTAATCGACGCTTTCTTTCAGCTCCGCCTCGGTCGCCGGCTTGCACTCGAAGCCCATCGGACCTTGGTAGCCGATTTCCTTCAGAGCCCGAAGCACCGCAGGAAAATCAATCTGCCCTTTGCCGGGCAGCGCTCGGCTTGTATCGGAGAGGTGAACAAGTCCCATGTCCCCGCCGATCTTGCGAATGCGCTCAACCATATCCTGGCTTTCCATTTCCATATGATACGTGTCGACCATCGTACGCACCTTCGGGCTGCCCAACTGATCAATGATCCTCTGGCCGTGCAACGGGTCATAGACGAAAGGCGTTTCTTTCTGGTTCAGAGGTTCCAAAATCAACGTTACCGGGATATCTTTCATCCACTCCGCGATCTCGTCCAGCATCGTGATCAGCACCCAATCCGCCGCGTCCATCCGAATGTGGGGAGGCTTCATCCGCGGC
>JAJFMO010000083.1 GCA_020697475.1 Paenibacillaceae bacterium
AGCGGGTGTTCGAAATCATCGACACGCCGTCGGAGTACGACGAGGAACGCGCCGCCCGTCCGCTCGAGCAAGTGGCCGGCGAGGTACGCTTCGACAACGTCTCTTTCTCCTACCGGTCGGGGGTGGATGTACTGAAGCACATCTCATTTACCGCCAAGCCGGGCGAGATGATCGCACTCGTCGGGCCTACGGGTGCGGGGAAGACGACCGTCGTCAACTTGCTTACCCGGTTTCACGAAATCGGCGAGGGCGCCATCACAATCGACGGAGTCGACATACGCGAACTGGACAAGAACAGCTTGCGCCGCAAGCTGGGCATCGTTCTGCAAGACGCGTATCTGTTCTCCGAATCGATTCGCGAGAACATTCGCTATGGACGATTAGATGCGTCGGACGAAGAAGTGGCGGAAGCGGCCAAGTTGGCGAATGCAGACGGATTTATTTGTAAAATGGAGCAAGGCTACGACACGCTGTTATCCGCCGAAGGCGGCAACTTGAGCCAAGGGCAGCGGCAACTGCTGACGATCGCGCGGGCGATCCTCGCCGATCCGGCAATTCTCGTGCTCGACGAAGCGACCAGCAGCGTTGACACGCGGACGGAGTTGCACATCCAAGAAGCAATGCGCAAGCTGATGAAGGGACGCACGAGCTTCGTCATTGCCCACCGGCTTAGCACGATCCGCGAAGCGGATCAAATTCTTGTCATCGACGGCGGCCAAATCATCGAACGAGGTACGCATGAGCAGTTGCTGCAGCAACGCGGCTTTTACGCACGGTTGTACGAGAGCCAGTTTGTTCGCAGTCAAGCTCAATAATTTCATTTTCACACGTTAAGATTTATGATATCGTTGGTTTCATACACTAGAAGGAGGACTTCATTCATGGCGATCGATTATTGCATGTCTTGTGGAGCAAGCTTGGAAACGAGAGAAATCGGGGGGACGGACCGGAGGGCGTGCACGAAGTGCGACTTTGTCCATTGGGGCAGTTATAGCATCGGCGTCGGCGCGCTTGTCGTGAAAGACGGCAAAGTACTGCTGGTGCGCAGGGCGCAAGATCCCGGCAAAGGCAACTGGACCAATCCCGGCGGGTATATTGAGCAGATGGAGCTGATCGGGGAGACGATCGTGCGCGAGGTGCTGGAGGAGACCGGAGTGACGGCGCGGGTCAAAGGCGTTGTGGCCGTACGGGATCAGCCGAGGGCGATTCATAATGTATATATCGCGTTTGCGATGGAATATGTTGACGGCACACCGAAGCCGGACGGATTCGAGGTGGACGAGGCCGGATTTTACAGCTTGGAAGAGATGAAGGAATTGAAGGTCGCATCCTTCACTCAATGGCTCGTCGATATCGCGTTGAACGGGAAGCTGAATGAAGCGTTGGCGGAAGACACGGATCCGATCGTTCCGCTGAACGGACTCGGACTGTATAAGGTAGGGAAGTAAATAGGATGAAAATTGTCGTACTCAGTGACTTGCACTTTATTTCTCAGAACGATCCGCGGAAAAAAATGATCGAAAACCGAAAGTTTCTCCGCGACGGCTGGGGCTCGTTCCGTATGCTGGCGGGGAAAATTCGCGACGAGGCGCCGGATTTGGTCGTTAGCACGGGTGACCTTGTGGACTGGTACAGCAACGAAAATCGCGAGTTTGCCTTGGAAATGCTGTCCGAGATGAGAACGCCTTGGGTGGCGACGCCGGGCAACCACGACTATTCTACATACACGTGGGACGAGGCGCAAGGTAAGGACATCCCGGTCAAAGGCGGCTCGTTCGAACCGACGGCGGACCCGTTATGGAAAGCGGCCGGGGTCGATTTCAGCAACCGGGTCATTGACGCCGACGGAGCAAAGCTCATTCTCGTCCACAGTGCGTTCAGCGGGGTGGCGGCAGGTACCGGAGAGTGGATGAATTCGGTGACGGCGGGCTGCGATTTTGGCGGATCCGGCGGCGAAACGCCGATCTTGTTCACCCATGTGCCGATCAACACGAAGCCGGTGTGGGATTATATACTCGGCGAAGAACCGGACCGGGACATGGACAAATACATTATGAGTAAATCGCCGGAGTTGTTCGATCAGAGCATTCGCGGGAAAATACCGCAAGTGTACACAGGCCATTTGCATTTTCCCGGAGAAGTGGAAGCGTTCGGAACGCATATGCATATGCAAGGGCTTAGCGTCGTGATGGTCGGTCGAAGCAAGCCGGGGATGGGCAAGGCCGCCGTATTTGATACCCGACGGGTCGGCGAAGTGCGCACGCTCTCGATCGGCTGACCCTTGACAAATCCGTGACGGCGTTGTAAGTCGGGGGCATTTTGTCTATGATGGAGGTAAGACGTAAGTTCGTTAGGATGATGTTGTGATGGATAATGTAACTCTCATCGTCGCCTTCACCGCAGGCGTATTGTCGTTCCTCTCCCCGTGCATCTTTCCGCTGATTCCGGCCTATGTGGCGCATCTGACGGGGTCGCTCGTTAAGGATAACCGGGTCGATGTGGAGAAAAAGCTGCTGATTGCGCGCTCGCTCAGCTTTATTCTCGGCTTCAGCATCATCTTCGTCGTGCTCGGCGCGTCGGCCAGCCTGATCGGCCAGCTGTTCGCCGAGTACCGCGGGGCGGTCATGAAGATCAGCGGCCTGCTGATCGTGATCTTCGGGTTGCAGATGGCGCGGGTGCTGAATTTCCGCCTGCTGATGAAAGAAGTGAAATGGCAGGTGAAGCCGGGCGGGAACAAAGGCTTTGTGAGCTCGCTTCTGCTTGGCCTTGCTTTCGGCACGGGTTGGACTCCTTGCGTCGGCATCGCTTTGTCCTCGATATTGCTGCTTGCCGGTTCATCGGACACCATGCTGAGCGGAATGGTCATGCTGTTTATGTACGCGATCGGCCTTGGGGTTCCTTTTCTGATCATCTCGCTGCTCATTACGACTTCCCTGAACGCCGTTAAGCGGATGAACCGGTTCGTCCCTACGCTGTCTCTTGTCAACGGTTGGATTTTGACGGTGATGGGTATACTGCTGTTCACGGGTCAGCTGCAAAAAATCAGCAGTTATTTGGCCCAGTTTACGACGTTTTCATTTTAGGTGGACTGGGGGCTTGAGCATGCGCAACATAGTCGTCGTCATAATCTTGTTGTTTTTGGTCGTGTGGGGCGTGCTGGATTATCAGGAGAAAGGGCAGACAGCGGGCATTTCCAAGGAAGATCAAGCGATGGTCGCTCAAAATAAAGGGAAAGTCGGCGTTCAGGTCGGCAATACGGCGGCGGATTTTGCGTTGAAGAAACCGGACGGGCAAACGGTGAAGCTGTCGGATTATGCCGGCAAGAAGGTGATCGTCAATTTCTGGGCGTCGTGGTGCCCGCCATGCCGTGAGGAGACGCCGGCTTTGGTGAAGTTTTACAAAGATTATGAGAATCAGAATGTCGTTCTGTTAGGCGTTAACTTGACGAATACGGAGAAGGAGCCGGACGATGGAATCCTTTTTGCCAAGCAGAATAACGTTACCTACCCCATCCTGCTCGACTCCGACGGCAAAGCGGCCGATCTGTACGCGCTGGTCGGTTATCCGACGACCGTCGTCATTGACAGCCACGGTGAGATCCGTTACAAATTTATCGGCGGCGTCAGCTACGATTCGTTGAAGAGAACGATCGCCCAGATCGATTGAATATACGTGTGGAAAATATTTGCTAATCATAACAAACGCCAATAATGCTTCCCCTCCCGGGCGCTATGCGGTATACTGTGGCTTATAGAGAGCAAGGGAAACAGAGCTTGGGAGGAGAGCGCAACATGCCGTACGTGAATATTCGCATTACCCGTGGCGCGACGAGCGATCAGAAAGAAACGATCATCCGTGGCGTCACACAACTTTTGGTCGATGTACTGGATAAGAATCCGGCGACGACCGTCGTCGTCATCGACGAAGTCGACACGGACAACTGGGGAATCGGCGGGGAAACGGTGACCAAGAGGCAGCAACAGGCGACGGTTTAATCGGCCTGATCGACGTAGTTTTCACGGGCTCTTCTTTCGCCATAGAAGGAAGAGCCTTCGTTCATCTTATGGCGAATCTGCATATACATACCGTGCAATTATTGCAAGAAAGTTTGTCATCCGGCAATAAAGGAGTAGCGCTTGACGGTGAATTCAGTTACCCTTGAATAAGCAGCTTGGACCAATATGAGTCAAGGAGTGTGTGCAATGAGCCAATATACAGCAGTCATTGAGGCAATGAAATCAGGCAACGCAGAAGGCGCTGGAGTGCCCGGTATTATAGTGTATCCCCGATCGTTCACCCGCAAGGATGGGGTTTCGTTGATGATGGTCAGGGAAGACCTGAATAAGAAAATTATTGCGTACGGCAGCGGGGCGCTGATGGACGAGCTGTCCGGCGAGGAATTGCCTGAGGGTGGGAAGATTTGCGGAGTGACCCACACCAACCGGTTGGTGCTCAATCGCCACTTCCCGTATACGGCTCCGCGCGCGTTCGGCACCCAGGTCGCTACGCTCGGGCTCGGCGACCGGCTCGGACTAGCTTCTCCGGGGCATATCCAAACTGTGCTCGGACGCGATGTCATGCCGATTCTCGCCCAGCAAAGCATTCGCGAGCTGAACTTGACGGGCCGCGATTACAAGGAAGTGCTGGATGCGGCATGTTATGCGGCGTTCCAGGAAGGCTACACCGGCGGCTTCGGCGCGGACGGCGACCACCTAAAGGTCGAGAGCGACATTCGCATGTCGCTGGAACTCGGATTTACGATGTTGACGCTCGACTGCTCAGAGAAGATCGATAACACGATCGATGGATTGAGCGATGCTGAAGTGTCGGCCAAGTACGCAGCGTTGCCGGCGGATGTCCGTGGACATTACGAAGGCCGCTATCTTGGGAAAAGCTTCCAGGTTGGGCAATTCACCGTCTCCTTCAACCAAGCCGATGTGATGAGAAATGCGCTGATCTACGGAGAAGCGATCCAATTTATGAAACATGTGTATCGGACGTACATCGTGACCGCTGATCGGGAGATCGATTTCGAAATATCGATCGATGAAACACTAAGCATAACCGCGCCGGCGTCTCACTATTTGGTGGCGAACGAGCTGTACAGTGACGGGATGACCATTTATAGCATGGCGCCGCGGTTCTGCGGCGAATTCCAGAAGGGCATCGACTACATCGGCGACATCGCCCAGTTCGAGCGAGAGCTGGCGGTGCACGCCGCGATTGCCGATCATTTCGGCTATAAGCTCAGCATTCATTCGGGAAGCGACAAGTTCAGCGTGTTCCCGATCATCGCCGAGCATACGAAGGGGCGCTTCCATGTGAAGACGGCGGGCACCAACTGGCTGGAAGCCGTTCGCGCCGTGGCGCGGGTGAACCCCAGCTTGTACCGGCGGATGCATGCGTACGCGGTGGAGCATTTCCACGAGGCGCTAGCGTATTATCATGTGAAGGCGGATTTGAAGAAGGTGAAGCCGCTTGATCAAGTGTCGGACGAGCGGTTGCCGGAGTATATGGACGATGAAGATGCGCGGCAGTTGATTCACATCACATACGGGATATTGCTGCAAGCGAAGGATGCTCAAGGACGGAGTTTGTTCAAGGACGAGTTTTACCGCACGTTGATCGAGCAAGAAGATGCTTACGAGAACGCCTTGAAGGCGCATATCGGACGGCACCTCGATTTGCTGGGCAAGTAACAGGGTGAGTTGCACAAGAGAAGGCCGCAAGTCCCGGTAATGGGCGCTTGCGGCTTTTTTTTACGGTTGCAGACGGGAATTCCTGCATTTGTGCAGTTTTTTTGGGGGGAAAGAGCCCAGTATGCAGAAAAGCCTGCAAAAGTGCAGGCTTTTTGTCATATTCCCCTCGTTAAGGGGAAAAGCGAGCTGGAATTCCTGCAGATTTGCATCTTTTTTCTAAAAACACGGGTGAATGGACGGAAATTCCTGCACTTTTGCAGGCATTTCCCCCAGCCCGAGTAGTCCGCTAAATTTGATCGTCCTTCATGCAAATATGCATAGCGGATGTGGTGAACGCTTTGGGAAGCGCCAGGATCCGCGGATTTGCCCCGACATATTTCTTCTTCGCATCATCAAGCGCCTGCTCGAAAGTAGCTCTCGTCTTCAGCCCCATGCCCCTGGCAAGCCCGGGTTCCATGGCGCCCACTACATAAACCGCGGCTGTGTTCATTTCGGCAATATGTCCGCAGGAAACCATCGAGAACGCGTGGAACGGATGATATCCGTAGTTAAAGCGGTATTTGTCCGTATATTCCTTTCTCGTGGAGAAATACTCCCCATACTTCGCGATGTCGGGCAAAATGTTGTTGTAGTCTTTCTGAAAAACCCGATACGTTTCCTCGTAAGAGGGAAATTCCTCTTCATGCCAATATCCGTTGCAAATCGAAGAACAGATGATAACGCAGTTCTCTTTCATCACCCTCTTATGACGAAGGATCTGAGCGGAGATGGCCTGCATCATCAGAATCGGATTGGTTCCCATACCGTTGCCGTAATGAAACGCCTGGGGCATACCGAACACCATCACATCATATTTCTGATCCGCCCACTTGGCGAACGTTCGCTTGTTGGCGATTTCCCAGCATAGAGGCTGAATATCCCGGGCATAGCCTGAGAAAACAGAGATCTGATTGGCTTTCGTGTCCAGCACCGCATCGCAGACAAAAAACTTTTTGCCCATGCGCTCTTCCATATACATGCCGATTTGATCGAACTTGCTTCTCATCAAGCTGTGAGTGGACGCCGGCGTAAAGTCGTCCCGATGCATGACGTGGGGGTTATGATGCTCTCCGATGCTTCTCCAGTGAGTAATCCCCGTCGCACAATGCTTGTACCCGCCAGAATATCCGCCATATGGATTCCCCATGGAATGCCCGATCAAGATGGCAAAATCGGAATCGAACACCTCTTTGTTCATGATTACCCTGTCGCCCATCTCGTTGTTGCCCAAATCGACTAAATTGTCATAGTCTTCGCTGTCGTGATTGACGATCTGCTTGGAGAACCAGAAATCATGAAAGATCGTTTTTCCCAAAATGCCGCGCAGCTCCGACTCGGTGTTCTTCCTGTGCAGACCGTTGCTGCAGATCAGTTTGATATCTTTCTTCTCAACGCCTGCTTTGTACAGCTCCTCAAGAATAATGCCGATCGAAACAATTCGATGCGCCGTAGGCTGGGTTCCGCCCTTCACTTTGTCCGGGAAAATAATCGTGACCTTGTCGCCTTTCTTGACACTTTCGGATATCGGCGGCATTCCCACAGGGTTCAGGATGGACTTTCGGGTTTCCTCCTCCAGCTTGTCCAGCGGAATGTGCGCCGGGTCCGGATAGGTCACTCCTGGGATAAACACATCTGTCGTTTCATCGGGAAATTCGGCAGCCATAAATCCGTGGCCATACTCAAGCTCCAATTTCAAGTTCAACAACTCCTGTCTATGTATTTTTTTCCTCGCTCACCCTTATTGAATCTTCGAAAAATGTTCCGTAAACACCTTGGCGATCGAGCTCGTGTCCTGCTTCCCAAGCCCTTTGCCTTTGGCGTTCTCGTTCAACATTTGCACGAATCCGGCAATTAACGGGGTCACTCCGACATCCTTGGCCATCTGAATCCCCAAATCCGCATCTTTGCATAACAGCTCGATCGTAAAAGTAGGGTTGTCATACTCTTCGGAAACAATTCTTCTTGCCGTCTCCTTGAACAGGCCGCTTACTGTAGCCGCATCGCTGTTGGCCACGACATCGTAGAACACCTTCTTGTCGATGCCTACCGCTTCGGTCAAAGCCATCACTTCGGCGCTGACGCCATTGATCACGGAGAACATCAACTGATTCAACAGCTTCAATGCATTGCCTGATCCAACATTGCCGACCCGTACGACCTGCTTCGCAAACGTTAATAAAGCGGGCGTGGCCAACTCGATCGCCTTCTCGCTACCGCCGGCGGGAAGCAGCCAATTCCCGACCGCGCTGGGTCGGCCCAAAATCGAAGCATCGACATAGCTTGCCCCTTTGGCCGCAACGATTTCCGCTCCTCGCTGCGAAGTGGCAGGGCTCACCGTGCTTGTATCTACAACCACATGCTCTTCCGTCAAGCCCTCCAGCAAACCACCCTCGCCGCCTAGCACATCCAATACATGCTTAGCAGCTGGCAACGACATGATAATGAGCTTTGCCTTTGTAGCCAGTTCTACCGGGCTGGAAACGGTCATCGCTCCCTTGTCCCTGGCATATTCGAGGGCAGCCGGGAACGCATCATAAGCAACAACGCTAAACCCATTATGTATTAAGCGATCCAGCATGCATTTTCCCATCGTTCCTACGCCAACGAGTCCTATCGTACCGGGACTATTTGATTCTGAAGATGACACGAAACAATGCACTCTCCTTCTATTCGGTTATTTGAACTCAGGCAACTGATGAACTCGCCGAATGAAATTGATCAAATTTTTCAAGCCTTGTTCCATCGAGACTTGCGGTTTAAAGCCGATTTCCTGCTGCAACAGCGTATCGTCCAATTGCCAGGCAAGGCCGAACGTGCCGGGTTGATATTCGATTTCCGCATCAGGAATCAGCTTCTTGACGAACTCTCCGGCTTCGCGAATGCTTCGGACATCGAATCGCGTGTTGAAATGCTTGGTCTTGGTCGGTCCGACATCCGATGCCTTAACGGTTAACGCAGCGATATCTTCAACATATTGCCAGTCGACAACGTCATCGCCGAACGGAACGACAGCCTTTTTCCCTAAAGCCGGTTCGGTAAGGGCATTAATAAAAGCGGTCGCGCCTCTTACCCTTCCCGGTCCGTAAACAAGCGTATATCGCAGGCCAATCACATCCAGATTCCACGTTTGCGCATAATGATTGGTCAGGAATTCATTAAACGACTTCGTCGCCCCGTAAATGCTGACAGGAGCGTGCTTGGCGTCATTGTCGAGCACCAATTGGTCGTGGGATGACTGGTTGCCATATACGACGCAGGAGCTTGCATACACGAGCTTCTGAACATCCATGATCCTCATCGCTTCAAGGATAGTGGACTGGCCGGCAATATTCACCTGAACGGCCTCGTCGGGAAATTGATCGCAGTACGGATGAAGAAGAAACGCCAAATGAATGATCTTATCCACTTTGTGCTCTTTAATAAGCTTGCAGATTCGCGCTAAATCATTAATGTTCCCGATAGCGACGGTTAGCTGCGAAATCTCTTCCGGAGTCAAAATTTGTTGCATGACGTTGGAGGGCAAATAGTCATAGGCGATCACTTTGTCGCCCCTGTTTATTAATGCTTTGGCAATGTAGGAACCGACAAAACCGGTCCCTCCGGTAATCAAATAAACCATGTCAAATTTTCTCCCTTCAATCTAAGTAATAATATTATAACATAACTTTTGGCGGCGGCCAGCAGCGAATTAATCAAGCTTGCATCCGAAACTTGAAACTAGCGTAGTCATTTATTGCC
>JAJFMO010000084.1 GCA_020697475.1 Paenibacillaceae bacterium
GCCTTCAAGGTAGCGGTGGTTTTCCTTTTCTTTGCCATGTCGTTTTTGTATTGTCGAGATGTTGATACTGTACTCTATTTCGCGTATTATCTAATTAGATATTTATTAAATTATATGTACAACAAAATTGGAGGTGAATTGTGTGCAATTGGACAAAGTGGTTGCTTACCATAAGGCGTTGGCCGATCCGACGCGGATCAAGATGCTGATTTTGTTGGCGGACGGGGAATTGAAAGGCCAAGCGTTGGCGGAGAAGCTTTGCGTTTCCCCTGCGACAATCACCCACCACGCGGCCAAGCTGCGCGAAGCGAGTCTGATTCATGAACGACGGGATAAGAATACGATCTACTTTTCACTCAACCACTATTTTTTGAAAAATAACGCCGGGGCGACGCTGGATCTCATTATGAAAAACGCCGGAAAAGGCGCAAAGGAGGATGATTCCATGACGGACTCTATGACGGAGAAAAACAAGCGATTGGCGGAATCGGTGATCAAAAATTTTTTTACCGCTGATGGAAGGTTGAAGCATATTCCTGCTCAGTACAAGAAAAAGTTGATTGTGCTGGAGCGGTTAGCCGGAATGCTGGAGGCGGGACGGAAATATGCCGAGCGGGAGATCAACGAGTTCCTTACACGATTCCATGAGGATTATGCTACACTGCGCCGGGAACTCATTATGCACCAGTATATGTATCGGGAGAAGGAGATTTACGAGCTCAATCCTCGGGAGATGTGGACCAAGTGGGAGGAAGTCAGGTGACAACCGTAGGGATTCTCGGGGTAACGCATGACGAGGAACTGAGGGAAAAATATCGTTTGCCGCTCTCGCTCATCGAGGAGCTTATTGTGGAGTTTGCTCCGGATGTCATCTGCGGCGAGGTTACCCCATCAACATGGGATCTTATTTGCAGTGGGATCGCCGGGGAAGGCTATTGGAAATCTCAAGATACCACTTACAAAGCGTATTGGGCTGAACCATCCCGTGAATATTGGGAGCTTATTTTTCCTTATTGTGAGGAACGTGAGCTCAACTTTATCCCAATGGATTGGCTTGAGATGGATGTTTGGCGGGATTTTGACTGCTTCGCTGGATTTTCGAAGGAAGAGCGCATGAAGTTGGAGGAAGATTTATCCGGATGGTGCGAAAAGCAGTTTTCCATATGCGATCAAAGTGCGATTCCGTTTAATTCTTTTGCGCTGGATCACATTACGAAGGATAAGTATGAATGGCTGGCGAGCATCAATCCCGACGTTCATCAAGTTCACTGGGTTTGCCGCCACTTGATTATGGTGCAACGAATCAGAAATGCGATCACCAAGTTTCAGGGAAAAAGAATTTTGTGCATCGCCGGGGCGGATCATAACCCTTATCTCTACAACGGCCTAAAGGATGTGAGTATCAATTTGATCTATCCGCTGAGGTATTGAATTTTCAAGTAATCGTCATATAAGTTTACAACATTATTTGGTTGCTTTGCTTGAATTCATGAGGCGACTGGCCGAAGCGCGAGCGGAAGGCGCGGCCAAAATAATTGTATGTGCGAAACTGTTCGAAAAACCTGCCACGTTAAAGCGTAATTTGTCAGCGATCAAGTTTCGCGATGTGGCGATTTCCCCTCCGAATCAATTCAGTGCGATGTTCAACAAAGATTACAATCAAAGTGTCGCCGACATGATTGCCGGCAAGAAGGATATCAATACCGCTTTGCGAGATTTGCAGGATGAGGTGCAGAAACAAATCGATGCGGCACCGTAAGTAGGGCGAGAAGCTGGAAGAGATGTTGCGATTGTTTTACGAGTTCGATTCGCGAAAGTTAACGGCGTTAATGCTCGTCTCAGGGCCGTCTATCCAAACTTTGGATTGACGGCTTTCTTGCGTATTACTATACTTGTATACAAGTATACGAACCGAGGAGGTATGCCACATGACGAATTTGTCCGAATTGAAACAAACGGGCAAATCGTTGGGAGAACAGGCGCATGAAGCGATCCGAGACTCCGTAATTACTTTGCGGTTGGTCCCAGGCGAGATGGTCTACGAGAACCAATTGGCCGCAACCTATGGGATCAGCCGTACCCCGGTGCGAGAAGCGATTCGCAAGCTGGCTGTCGAAGAACTGATCGACGTGCTGCCGCAGAGGGGAACACGGATCGCACATATTTCCGAGCGGAAACTGAAAGATGCAGCTTTCGTTCGCTCCAGTTTGGAGATGAGCGCTTTCCGATCGGTAGCAAAGGAATGGAGCGAGACGAGCGAAAGTTGCCGCCGCTTGAAGCAACAGGTACAGCTGAATTTGGCTGAGCAGCACAAGGCGCAGAACAACCCGAAGGTCTTCCTGCAGCTCGATGAAGCGTTTCACCGTCTAATCCTGCAGCAATTGGGCAACGATACGCTGCTGAACGTCGTCCTTCAGATGCGCGGGCACTTGAACCGGATCCGCTACCTTGCCTTGGAGCAGTTGCACGACATGGAGCGGCTGGTCAATGAGCATGAGGCGCTGTTTGCTGCGGTTACCCGCAATGACGACATCGCTGTTGCCCAAATCTTGTCGGGGCATCTGAACAAGATGCATAACGATCTGCCGGCGCTAAAGCAGCGATTTGCAGACTATTTTAAGCCTTAGAATCCAGTTCCCAAGGGAGAGCAGACGATGGAAATTACGGATATTGTAGCCACCACGGTGACTGTACCGTTGGAAGCGACGATTCTGCACAGCAATGGCGCCCACTGGGGGCGATTCGTCCGTACGATTGTAGAGGTCGTTACGGATGAAGGCATATCCGGGTTTGGGGAGATGGGAGGAGGCGGTGAAAGCAGCGAAGCGGCGTTTCGCCAACTAAAGACATATTTGCTTGGGCATGATCCTTTTCAATTGGAGGAGATGAAGTTTAAGATTTGCAATCCGACGGCGAGCCTCTACAACAACCGGACGCAGATGCACGCCGCGCTCGAATTTGCCTGCTTGGATATCATGGGCCGAAAGCTGGGGGTTCCCGTCTATAAGCTGCTAGGCGGTAAAGTGCGCGATCGCATTCCTTTCGCAAGCTATTTGTTTTTTCGGCCCCCGAACGGAGCGGATTCCGGCCAAGAGGTGCGCACGGCCGATCAACTGGTCGCCCATTGCCGAGCCCTTAAGCAACGTTATGGCTTCACCACCCACAAGTTGAAGGGCGGAGTGTATCCCCCGGATTACGAGCTCGAATGCTACCGCGCCCTGGCAGCCGCCTTCCCCGAAGATCGATTGCGATACGACCCGAACGGAGCGTTGTCCGTCGAGGACGCGATCCGGTTCGGCCAAGCGATAGAAGGATTGCGTAACGATTATTTGGAAGATCCGGCTTGGGGGCTGAACGGGATGCGGCGGGTACGCGACAAGGTACGCATCCCGCTTGCCACGAATACAGTTATCGTCAACTTCGAACAACTTGCCGCCAACATCCTCGATTTGGCCGTCGACGTCGTCTTGTTGGATACGACGTTTTGGGGTGGAATTCGCCCATGCATCAAAGCAGCAGGTGTTTGCGAAACGTTCCAGCTCGGCATCGCCGTCCATTCCTCAGGTGAGTTGGGCATTCAACTGGCGACAATGCTTCATCTAGGAGCCATTTTGCCCAATCTGACATTTGCTGCAGATGCGCACTACCACCATCTGACCGACGATATTTTAGTGGGCGGAAAGCTCAAATATGAAGGCGGTTGCATTGCCGTTCCGGAGAAGCCGGGTCTTGGAATCGAAGTCAACAGGGATAAACTGGCGCAATATGCTGAAGCTTACAAGGCACAAGGCGGGTACCCGTATGATCGCGATCCGACCCGCCCGGATTGGTTTCCGCTGATCCCCAACGATCGTTGGGCGGACCCGCAAGGTTGAGCAGCACCATCAGTACACAAATTGGGAGGAGTTGAATCATCGATGAATGGGCAGAAAGTGCGTTTATCTTTACTATTGGCAAGTTTGCTGGCGTTATCCACCATCGTCTCGGCGTGCGGCGGCGGGGAACAGGCAACAACCGGCAATCCCGTGGCCCCGGACAACAAGGCGAGCCAGCCCGTCCTGTCCAAGGAACCGGTAGATCTCGTATTTTACTCCAACAGTACCGACTCCGTGGACAGCTTCAATGAACGATTCGGAGACCCGCTGCGCAAGAAATTTCCGAACTACAACATCACTTATATCCAAAAAACGAAAGACGTCACCCTGCCCAATCTGATCGCCTCCGGCCAGCGGATCGATATTTATTGGGAATCCGTCGGGCAATTTCTGGCCGGGATCAACGAATCCAACTTGCAGTACGACATGACCGATTTGATCAAAAAGCATAACGTCGACCTGGCCGCCTTCGAACCGACGCTGATCTCCGCCATGAGGGATATGTCGGGCGGCAAGCTGTACGGTCTGCCGGTGACGAACAATACACTGTCGCTCTTTTACAACAAAGAAGTGTTCAGCAAGTTTGGCGTGCCGTTCCCCAAAGACGGGCTGACGTGGGACGACGTGATGGACATCTCCCGCAAGCTGACCCGTACCGATGGCGGCAAACAATATATCGGGCTGGGGATTTCGCAAGCGCACTTGCTTCGCCTCAACCCGTTCTCGCTTCCGTTTGTCGATCCGAAGACGGATAATGCGACGATCAACAACGACAAATGGAAAGCGATCTTCGACTATGCCTTCGTCCGTCCGGCTGAGGCTCCCGGATTCAGGGAATTGATCCGTGCCAGCAAGAACACGATGCCAGCCTCGAAGTCGTTTACGGAAAATAAAGAGATGGGCATGTATGTATTCTTAACGACATTAATCTTTGGCGAAGGCCTTCCGAACATCGACTGGGATTTGGTTTCGTTCCCGACCTACAAAGAAGCGCCGAAACAGGGTCCGCAGACGTATCCGACCTATTTTGCCATCACCTCGACCAGCAATTTCAAGGACGATGCGATGGAAGCGATTAAATATTTGACATCGGAAGAAAATCAGCTTCGATTATCCGGAGAAGGGAATATGCCGGTATTGAAAAGCGAAAATGTCCAGGCTGCGTTCGGCAAACAAACCTCTTTCGGCAACAAAAATTTGAAGTCGGTATTTTATAACAAATTCGCCCCGATTTCCCCCAAGACCAAATATGACGCCATCGCGGAAAAAATATACCGGGAAAACATCGTTAAGATCAGCTTGGGCGAAATGGATATGAACACTTTCTTGCGCGAGGCGGAAGAGAAGACGAACAAAGCGATCACGGAAGAAAAGAGCAAATAATGCGGAGGAACCTTAACCGAATATTTCCCGGGCAAGCGCACGAGTCGATTCGAATCGACAGCGTGCGACTTGCCCGGTTTTTTGTTTCTCCAGCGAATATGTTAAAAAATCATCGTTGCTACACTTCTTAACCACTGACGAATACGTTATGATGAATTCATAGCCGAACGGGAAGCGGGGTTAATTTTTGGGAAAAGTTTACTCATTGCCTGAGCTTAACTTAAATCTTCACTGGGTGCACCAACGCTCGAAAACGTTAAATCGGCTTAGCGGGGTCAGAAGTCCGTACACGGTGTTTTGGTTTGTGGTTACGGGCAATAGACACATCACCTCTGAAGGGCAGCGAATCACGCTGTCAGCGGGAGATTTTCTGGTATTTCCGCCGCAAGCGGATATCATCAACGAGAATGAAGATTGCGTGACGCCCTTCGAAACGCTGACATTGGGCTGCGAGGCCAAGGTCGGGGCTTTCGATTTTGTTACCATTTATGGGTTTCCGAAAATTATCCGATTGCCGCCATCGGACGCATTGACCCGATTTCTCGCACTTTGGCGCCTTATGGAAGATTATACGAGCCGTTATGAAGCTGATCTGAACAGCCCGGATCCCGAAAACACAATGCCTGCCCAACTGCCGGATACTGCCCGATACTCGTTGTATACTCAGCTCTATTCTATGCTGACACAATGGTTTTCGCTGATGCTGGATCTGATTCTGCCGCATCTTCCCGCACACCCCGTGCAGATCGATCCCCGCGTCCATCAAGCGAGTGTTTATATTCGCGAGAAATTGAGCGAAAAGGTTCTGTTGCGGGAAATTGCCAACCATGTCGGCTTAAGCGAACCGCATCTCCGCACGATATTTCACAAAGCATTGGGCGTGTCGCCCATGGAGTTTCTTCGCAAGGAGAGAATACTGCGGGCGAAAGAGCTTCTGTTATCGACTAATTTTGGATTGAAAGCGATTGCCGAAGCGATCGGATATGACGAGCAAGGCCAACTAAGCAGAGCTTTCCGTCTTGCGGAAGGCATCAGTCCGCTGGAGTATCGCCGCAAAGGCCGAACATTGGAATAAGGAGACAAGCAAATCTTATGGGACATCACATGTATATTGGCAACAATTCAGAGATTAAGGAAATCGGTACGAATAAAATAAATGCCGTATTCGGGGGGAATTCGGGAGCTGGGGACGAACCGCAAATCGTCTGGGGCTTGATCCACGAAATGCCTGCGGAAACGAGACAAGGATTGCAGGTCGAATTCGAGGCCAATCTGAAGAAGTTTGACGAAAGCAGCTTTTTGATCCAATCAAGGAACGATCATGGGAAAAAGCAAATTATCGTCGCCGCAACCGCGAACCTCGGATTAATGTTCGGCATCTATCAGCTATGCGAGAAAAAGCAAATCGATCAACTTCCGGCTGACCTGGTCACCGTCCAAATACCCGTGATCAAGCGCCGCATGTTCGCTGCTACGATCAAGTATCTCGAACATATTCCGCGACTGTTCGATCAAATGCTCGCTTCGGGAATGAACGAATTTGTCATCATGAACCTCGATAATTGCGCCAAATCGACACGCGAGTTGAAGGGACAAGGAAGGATGGGGTCGACACTTAAGCATGCCGATTCCTTTATGTTCGGAATGGAACGTTACCCGAAGTTCAAAGAATATGTGGATTGGGAGGAGATCGATCGGCAGCAACAACTGCTTGACGGAATCTGCGCATATGGCGCGAAAATCGGAGTCAAATTGACTTTTTTGTTGCCGGTCCCGAAGTTTCCGACAAATACAGTCGGCAATGTGCAGGCGTGTTACCCCGAATTGTTTCAACCCGACGGTAAGTTCAACTTGACTTCTGAATTTTTCCATCACTATTTGCGCGACCAGATGGAGGAAATTGTCGAGCGGTATCCGGCGCTGACCGGGTTTGAGATTTGGCTCGCGGAAGGCACCGGCCGTTCAGTATGCGGCTACGGCTTGAAAGAGCTGGAAACGTTAGGAGACTTTTTGCCGCAATGGCTGGAAATCATCGACGACGTCAGCCGCAAGCACGGGATGGAAGTCGGATTTTTCACCCATCATTATGAGCACAGCGTCGAGACCCGCACCAAGATGTACGACCTGCTGGCGAAATATCCAGACTGGATTCTCATGGAAGACATTACTTGGCCGGAGGAACATTTGTCCTTGCCTACGCTAGGCTCGATCAGCGAGCCATTGATCGATAAGTTGGTGCATGAGCACAAGTCCAAACTCAACTTCCTGCTGGATACCGAATACATGGGCCAAGGAATTTTACCGACCGTACTCCCCTATTGGATCAAGAAGCATATGGACTATTGTGTGCGCCGAGGGATCACAGGCGTTCATGGCCGAATATTGCGTTGGGACGGGTTCAACAGCTTCGACAATCATAATCTGGGCAACATATACGCGTTCGGCAAGCTGGCTTGGAACAACGAGTCCGACCCGGACGAAGTGTTGAGCGATTACTTGGCATTGCGTTACGGGCGGGAGTTGGCCGGCGACCTTTATCCGATATTTTCTCAGTGTGAAAGATTAATAGAAAGCATGCTGCTGATTAATGGGATCGGAGTGGCGGATCATTCCCAGTTTCCTCAGCCGACGTATATCAGCTCCTACCATAGCGGTCGCATGTACATGAAGCCGATCGAAGATCTGTTCAAGCCGGCTGGAACCCGCCTATATAGCGACAAGAAAAATATCATCCATAACGAGCAGTGGCGATACCAATTGAAGCTGCATGCCCAGTCGATGGAGGAGATGGTTGCGGCCAAGGAAGACGCCATTCGCTTGAGCGAGGAAGCGCTGGAACGGCTTGCGGGTTTGCGCGATTGGCTTGTCTCCGCCGACTATGAAGAACTGCGTCTGACGTTCGAGACGTGCAAGGTGGTGTCCGATGGGATGAAGCTGTTCCTGCGTTTGGCGTATTGCGACTACTACAATTTGCTGGAGCAAAGAGACGAGATTTTGGCACAGTTGACGGATTTGGGGAATGAAGTAGAACGACGTTACGGTTATGAGTTTTATTTTCGCTTATCGACACGGTTGCGAAGCTTTGCCGAATATTTTCGAAAACTATAATGAGTGATGAAAGGGGCAGCAGAAGATGTTTAGGAAAAGTAGAGCATTGATGGTTTCCGTTGTCTGTATGGCCACGGTGTTAAGCGCGTGCGGCGCGGGAGCGAACAGCGGCAATGGGACAAGTCCGGCTAACGAGCCGCCGGCGGTCCCGCAACAAACAGCTAAACCGGCTGCAAATGCGGAACAGGTATCGTTGAAGGTGTATAGCCACCAGTCCGGAATCAGCGAAGAACAGTTCAACACGTATAAGGATGCGGTCAAGAAGAAGTTCCCGAATATCGATCTGGTCTGGATTCCCCAGACGAAGGGCGTTGAAATTGAGGACATGCTCGTTTCCGGGGATATTCCCGACATCATCGCCACCGGGGTTAACGGTATTCCACGCTTGTTGGACTCCTCCATCCCCTTGGACTTAAGGGATCAGATCAAGAAACACAACTTTAATCAGAAAGCGTCGTACGTTCCGGCAGCGATTCAAACTGTCGAAGCTTACGGAGCGAAAGGCGAAATATATGCTCTCCCTCACGGGATCAACTATTTCGCCACTACGTACAATAAAGACATTTTCGACAAGTTTGGGGTTTCCTACCCGAAAAACGGGATGACGTGGGATGAAGCGATTGACTTGGCGAAGAAGCTGACCCGCAACGAAAACGGCACGCAATACCGCGGCTTGCTGGCAGGTATAAACCTGGAGCTGCTAGGATGGGGCTTGGGGTTGGCTAAGGTGGATCCGAAGACGAATAAGGCAACCTTGAATACGGACGGCTGGCTGCTGGCGCTCAATACATTCAAGAGTGTCTACAGTATTCCTGGCAATGAGAAGATGGAAGGCGGGGCGGCCAGTTTAACAACGGGCACTGTGGCGATGAACGCGAATTTCGGCGCCGCCCAGATGACGAACAATATGAAAGCCGTCGAATCCGGAAAAGCGCTTAATTGGGATGCGACTACGTATCCGGTATTCAAGCAGTCGCCGGGGACGCCGATTACGACCCAAATTTATCTGGTTGTGTCCACTTCGAAGCACCCGAGCGAAGCGTTCGACGTGATTTCTTATTTGTCCACCGACCCGACGATCCAGG
>JAJFMO010000586.1 GCA_020697475.1 Paenibacillaceae bacterium
TTTGACGCTGAATACCGCCTTAGTATTTTTCGATTTCAACACCGGAAAAGCTTCGCCGAACACCTCCTGAGTTTGCTTCAGCGTGATGACCGGGAGGCTGGCCGCCCGTTTCGCCAATTCCAGCTGCTGCGTCGGATCCGTCGACATGTACTTCACAACCTGGAAAGCGTCTTCCTGATGCTTGCTTGCCTTCGAGACGACAAACATATTGCCGTCCGCCTCCGCACTGATTCCCTTAGCCTCTTGATAGCTCGGGTACGAAGCCATGTCCCAGTTCACTCCGTTATTCAGTTTAGGATCCGCCATTTGGGTCAAAGCATTTCCATAGGTGGGCATGATCGCAATGTCTTTGTTCTTCACAAAACTGGTGAACAGAGGGCCGCTGGCTAATTGCTCACCCTTCGGCAAATTTCCCTCAATCGTGTAGATCTTCCTGCCTAAATCGAACACTTTCCCCCAAGCGTCTGTCGTTACCTTCACCTTGTCCGTACCCGGCTCGAAATAATCGAGCGACATGCCTCTTGCCATGAGACTGATGGTACCGGGCCGAATGCCTTTGTATTGGATGCCGTTATCCAGCCGGGTTACTCTGGCCGCGAGCGCCGTCATCTCATCCCACGTCATATTGTCCTTCGGATAAGGGGCGCCGAAATGATCGAAGATGTCTTTGTTATAGAAAGTGACGTAGTAATTCAGCCAGGCCGGCAGCCCAAATACCTCTCCGTTGGGGCCGAGCATCTTGAGCATTTCCATTGCCGCGGGATCATACAGATTCCAGTCCAGATTGTTCTTCTTGGCCAAATCTCTCAGGTCCAGCGGAATATCTGCGATAAGCAGATCGCTTACCGATCTGGCTCCGCCGAGTACAATATCGGGGAAGTCTCCCGTCGCTAACAATTCCTGATAGGTTTTACCCGGTCCCGAAACGATATATTTCAAATCGATATAGGGAAATTTCTTCTTGACCGGGTCGGCAAAATACATATCGAACTCTTCCGGAGTGTAACCTCCATTGTAACGATACGCGGTCAAAGATACCGGCTCATGCGGCTTGTCCAATCCCGTTACCGTTCCCGATCCTGCTGCTGTCCCCGATCCCGGTTTCGCTTCTCCCGTGGCGCCGCTGCCGCAGGCGCTTGCCGTCAACATCACCAACAGTACTGTTACCGCGAGTAATCCCCATTTTGCTTTCATTGTGCAGCCTCCTGATCGTTTCTTCATTAGATGTGCGTCAAATCCCAATTACCACAATATTTCTACAGCGTCCACATACGCTTGTTCATCTGTGTCACTGCCGGATACTCTGAACCTCAACTGGAAGGAAGCGTTATTGTCGGCAGCGGCCGGGAGTCCGAACGACTTCGGCGCCCAGCTGTTGCCGTCGGGTCCGGTCGTATCTTCCAAATTCGTCCACGTGCTTCCCCCATCCGCCGACCATTCGGCGATAAAGTGGACAGCCGGGTCATTATTGGCTCCCAGTTTTCGCGCATACTTTACGACGATCCCGTCAGATCCCGCCGTCGTCTGGGCCTTCACCAGGGAATCGCTGTCGTTTAATTGGGCGGAGTTCGCATTCCCATTATACGAATTGCTGGTATTGATGACCGCTCCGCTCACCGCCCAATCGCCCGCTGTGAAATCGCCGCTTTCAAAACCGTCCGAGAACAGCTCTGTCTGCTGCTTGATCTCTACGGCATCCACATAAGCTTGTTCATCTGTGTCCGTGCCGGACATTCTGAACCTCAATTGGAAGGAGGCATTATTATCGGCCGTTGCAGGGAGCCCATATGACTTCGGCGCCCAGCTGTTGCCGTCGGGTCCGGTCGTGTCCTCCAAATTCGTCCAGGTGCTGCCCCCATCCGCCGACCATTCGGCGATAAAGTGGACGCCCGGATCATTGTTGGCACCCAACTTCCGTGCATACTTCACGAGGATACCGGTATGCCCCGCCGTTGTTTGAGCCTTTACCAACGTATCGCTATCGTTCAATTGAGCGGAATTCGCATTCCCATTATAGGAATTGCTGGTATTGATGACCGTTCCGCTCACCGTCCAACCGCCCGCTGTGAAATTGCCGCTCTCAAAGCCGTCTGCAAACAGCGTGTTCTGCTGCGAACTTCCGTAATCGCCGCGTTTGTACATCACCACTTGCGACCAACCCGGCGTCGTCTCGGTCCCGCTTGAAGTGATTTCCTTTATTACATAATTGGTATTCGGGTTCACCGGATCTCCGGCGAACGTACCCGAGCTAGCGGTTGGCGGACGTTGCTGGAACATGGCGCTCGCTATAACAAAATCATCGCTGTGATCCACCAAAATACTCGCCGTGCCCGATGATGCATTGGCACTTCCGCCAAAACCGATCATTCGGAAATTTTTCGAATTGTTGCCAACCTTCACCAAAGTACTGTTTCCCTCTGCTTTATAAGAAAACACACTTACATTCTGGGCATTGTTAAATTCAGCCTGATAATCGCTTAGCGAATGCTCCAGGTTCAACATATAGAAGGAAAGCGGCTGAGTCGTATTTTTCACCATAAGACGGCGATAAGAAGCCGCTTCGGTGCCAGCCCCCTGGGCCGCTTCGTTCCATAATTCATACCATTTGCCCCCGCCGTTGCCTTCGATCACAACGAGAGAGTCGGTTAATGTATTTTGCTGGGACGACGCCAGTTTGCCATAGGAAACGTCGATATCCCTCACGATGGAATTGGC
>JAJFMO010000587.1 GCA_020697475.1 Paenibacillaceae bacterium
TTTCTTGTAATCGCTAAGCCGCAGGCGACGCACTATCAGCTCAAGGACATTACGATGATCTTGCTGAATACGATCGCCTTGGTAAACACGCAAGCCATCATGAACAACGTGCAGATTACGAGCAACTTCCATTCCGACATCCCGCTTGTCCGCTGCGACGAGAACCAGTTGAAGCAGGTGTTCATCAACATCTTGAACAATTCGGTCGATGCGATGCCGGGCGGCGGGGAAATTAAAATCGAGGTCAAGACGATCGGGGACAAAGAAATTTTCATCCGTTGCATCGACCAGGGGCACGGCATCGAGCAAGAGCGCATCCCGCGGCTTGGCGAGCCGTTCTATACGACGAAGGAGAAAGGTACCGGGCTTGGACTGATGGTCAGCTACAGAATTATCGAGAATCATAATGGAAGAATCGAGTTTCAGAGCGAGCTTGGCAAAGGCACGACAGTGGACATTATTTTGCCGGTCTGATTGCCGGTATAATCAATCCCCCAAAGGCAACAGAGTCGCCGGAAGCTCGAAATAAAACGTGCTGCCTCCGCCTTCGCGATTGACCGCACCGATCGTTCCGCCATGCAGAAGCACGATTTCCTTGGCGATTGATAGCCCCAAGCCACTTCCATCCATGCGCCTGGGCGCTTTATTTTTCCCCTTATAAAACCGCTCGAACAAATACGATACCGACTCTTCGTCGATGCCGGGACCGGTATCGGAAATTTTTACGGTCAACACCCCTGCTCTGCCACCGTCTTCCTCATGTTCCAGGTTGCCCTCCGTCGTCTGATGAACAAGCGCGGACGTTGCTGTCCTCACCTTCGTCGCCTCTCCCGCCTCCACGCTCACCTCGATTTCCCCGCCCGGCTGAGTAAACTTGATCGCGTTATACAAAATATTGCCGATCACCTGCTCGATTCTAAACGAATCGATCCGCACCTGGAACGTCAGCCCCGGCGGGATCTGTACGTCCTGGCTAACGACAAACTTGATGCTGCGCTCAGCCACGTCCGCAGCGAACTTGTCGAACAGCTGCATGAATTCCGCCTCGCCGACGGCATCGTAATTGAAAATGACTTGCTGCGCCTCCAGCTTGGACAACTCAAACAAGTCGCGGGTTAGCCGGTTGACGAAAGCTGCTTTCTCGTATATCATCCGCACGTATTTTGGATCTCCGGGATCGATCACCCCGTCAAGCATCGCCTGCAGATACCCCTGAATCGACGTCATCGGCGTCCCCAGCTCATGTGAGATGTTCGTAATCAACCTCCGCCGCATTCGCTCCTCCTGGACCAGATGCTCGTTCGCCAATGTCAGCTGTTCGTTACTCCCGGCCAACTGAGCCGTTCTTTCGGCAATTTTTTCCTCCAGATTCATATTCACTTCTTTCAATTCGGATGATAGATTTTCCACCTGATAGAACGCCTTGGAAAACTTCATCGCCACAATCAGCGTCTGCGCGAAGACGAATACGAACACTCCCCAGGGAGCGAAATCCATCGAGGAAATCAAGTGGTTGTAAAAAAGAATATCGTTCAACACGGCGGCAAACATGACCAGCAAAGCCACTACGTTCATTAGGGCGCCTTCCCTGCGGTGCACGGCTGCCATGACACAAATGAATATATAATAGAAGCAAACGACGAGGATGACCGCTTCAAACGTCTGCATAGTAAGCGTGTATATGCGCGCCGGAGTCGCCAGAACCAGCAGGCTGAAGGCGGCGCCGACCAGCAGAATGATGCGGGTCACAAGACGGTTCGATTCCGCCGGATACATATACAGCATGAAAACTGAGAATAGCGGAATGGAGATGAACGGCGACAAATATTCCAGTTTGACCGTCAGTTCCCAGGAAAGCCCCGGGAAAAACAAAGCCAGCAAAATATCACCAGTCGTGAGCATGCGAATCGCCAACATCAAGCACAGCACCGCGAGTACAGACGACAAAATGTCCCTGCGGCGAAATCCGATCAGGAACGCATGATAAATGCCCATTACCAATAATGCGCTGGCAATGAGCAGTTGGTACAGGATATGGCGCTCCCGCAGTTCCGTGATGTCGCGGGAATCTCCGAGCAGGATCGGTTCCCACAACCCCCCTTTGCGCTGCACGAAGTTGGATACTTGTATCGTCAAATCCACCCGGTCGCTATGAGGACGAAAATAATAAACTTTGGAATAATTGCTTGCCGTCATCGACTCCCGCGACGTTCCGACAACACCGTTGCCGCCCGCGTGTTCGCCGTCAATCCACATCGAGTAAGCCGTAGCCACGCTCGGCATGTAAATCCCCATCATCCGATCCACATCCGATGCCGCGATTCGAATCGTCAGATGATAAGTGGCATAGCCGAATTTCGGATACGACTTCCCGTCATCGGATGGCCTTCCCCATACTTGCGGCACGCGAACATACTCGGGCTTCGCTGCAGTTGCGAGAGCGCCCGGATCCAACAGTTGAAGCCAATAAAATTCCCATACTCCGTCCAATTTGATCGGGCCGCTTGTGAAATCCCAGCCGTTCGCGTCGATTACTCCCTGTTCGCCGACCGGTTGGCCTGAATGCGCCGCCCCGGCCGGTGCCGCGTATCCGAACAGCATAGTTAGTATAAGCACCGGCAAGGCGGCCCATCGTTTCCATCCGTCCTGCAATCCCATGTCCCCCGCAGCGAAGCGGCTCAAAGTGTTGCCGCCGATCCGTGATGCCTTCATTG
>JAJFMO010000085.1 GCA_020697475.1 Paenibacillaceae bacterium
ACATGCTCTTCCACGGGCACAGCCGCAAGCTCGACCGCTGCCTCACCCACGGGCTCTACAACCGCGCCGCCTGCTTCCGACTCCGCAAGCGCCGACTCTTTCTTCTTATGCGGCTTTAGCCAGCGCGAAGCGAGCATCGGCGTCAGCGTGAACGAGACGAACAGCGAGAACAGTGTCGCCGCCACGATCGTCAAGCCGAACTCGCGAAACAGCGCACCGACTTGTCCGTGGACGAACGCGACCGGCGCATAGACGACGACGTCGGTGAGAGTAATCGCCACAGCCGCAGCGCCGATCTCCATCCGTCCGCGAATCGCCGCGTCTCTGGAATTCAAGCCCTGCTCCAGATGGCGGTCAATATTTTCCAATACGACAATCGAGTCGTCCACCAAAATCCCGATGAGCAGCGACAACCCAAGCAAGCTCATCAAGTCGAGCGAGAAGCCAAGCGCATACATCACGGTAAAGGTCGACACCAAGCTCGTCGGAATCGCCAACAGGACGATGGCGGTATGCGCAAACCTGCGCAAAAACATGTACAGCACAAGCGATGTCAACACAATCGCGATCAACAGGTCGACGACGACTGCATGCAGCGCCGCCCGCGTCTCCAGCGTCATATCGCTCAGCACTTTCAGCTTGATTCCGGGAGGCATATCCTTGCGTGCCGCTTGCAACGCCTTGATCACGCCGGTCTCGACGGTCAGGCTGTTCGCTCCGTTCTGCACCCCGATCGCCACACCGATTGCGGTCTCGTTATCGGCGGTCGTGCGGGTCTGGCTCACTTCCAGCGATTGCGAAACTTCCGCCACTTGCCCGAGCAGAATCGGCGATTGCAGACCGGCGTCCGTTCGCGTTGTGCCGACAACGATATTTTGCAATGAACGGTCGGTCGTAAAAGGGCTCGTCGTCGCCGTCAGGAACGAATTTTCCCCACTCTGCAGCGTTCCTCCGGGAATTCCGGCGTTCTGGCCGTTGATCGCCCGCGCGATGTCGTCGATTGTCACCCCGTAAGCCGTCAGGCGCTCAGGGTCGGCCGTCACATTGATCTGCGGCAGTGTCGCCCCGGTAATCGTCACCCCGGCTACGCCGGGCACGCTTTGCAACATCGGAAACAAATTGTCGTTGGCATATTGCGCCAATTGGCCGCTGCTTAGCTTGCCGCCCAGCGTCAGCTGGATAATCGGAATATCCGCCGGGTTGCGCTGGGTGATCGTCGGCAGCGAGGCCGTCTTGGGCAGCGACTTGGCTACCCGGTGAATCGCTTGGGACACGTCGGTCGCCGCCGTATCCGATGCGATGCCGGCCGAGAACTTCAGCAATATTTTACTCTGGCCTTGGGTCGAGATCGAATTCATCTGAGCGACGCCGTTGACGCGCTCCAGCCCTTGCTGCAACCGATCGGTGACCAGCCGACGGACGTCCGCAGGGGAAGCGCCCGGAAAGCTGGTCGAAACTTCTATGTTCGTTTGCGGCAAGTCAGGCAGCTCGCGAACCGGCAGAAATCCGTAAGAGACCGTGCCCATGACGACCAAACCCAGAACGATCATCAGGATGGCAATCGGCCGGTGAACAGCCAATTTCGTTAAATTCATTGGCCGTTAGCCCCCTTGCCTTGATTCGGCTTTTGTTGCCCAGATTGTGCTTTCGGCTTGGCTCCCGGTGCGGCTTTCGGTTTGGCTGCGTCGTCGGCTGCCTTTGCCTTGTCGTCCGCCGCTTCAGGCTTCGCTGCATTGTCGGCAGCCTTCGGCTTCGCTTCCTCTGCGGCCGGCTTGCCGGCGCCGTCCTCTTCCTCTCCCTCAGCATCTCCTTCTGTCGTATCTGCATCGGTGCTGATTTGCACTTTATCACCGGTACCTAAGAACGTCTGGCCCATCGTAACGACGTTCTGCCCTTCCTTAAGCCCTTTGGTCACTTGCGTCTCGGCTCCGTCGGAATAGCCGATATCGATATCTTTCAACGAAACGACGCTCTTGTCGTTGATCACAAATACTTGCGGGTGGCCGTTCAAGTTGACGATCGCCGAAGTAGGAATCATCAGCGCCTTCGGAATGTTTCTCGTCACGACTTCGAGGGAGACCGTCTCTCCGGGAATCAAGGTCACGGTCTTGTCCGTCGGCGCGAACAATACATTAAATGTCAACGTCTGGACGTTCGCGGTCGGCGACACTTGCTCCACCTTGGCGTTGAACGTCTGATCTGGGGCGGATGCCAAAGTAAACGACGCCGCGTTGCCGCTGCGGATAGCTCCCAGATGCTGTTGGTCGACTTGCGCCGAAATCGTCAGATGATCGCTCATGATCGTGAACATCGCCCGGCTTTGCTGAATGGTGCTGCCGACGCTTACGTTGCGCGCCGTGACCGTTCCCGAGAACGGGGCGGTAATCGTCATCCGATTCACCGCCTCCTGCGCTTGGTTTACACGAGCTTGCGCAGCATCTACGGCTGCTTGCAGCGATTCAAGATTTCCCTCGTCGTCGGGATTGATGATGAGGTTCAACTGGCTTTGCGCCTTGGCCAGGTTCGCTTTGGCGGTCGCTACATCATACTCGTCGGGAGGAGCCAGCAAAGTTTGCAAATTCATCTGCGCCACGGACAAGTTGTTCTCCGAAGTGACCACGGATTGGTGCGCCTTCTGCACCGCCTCCATCATATTCGCTCTCGCCGTGTCAAGCGCATTCTGGGCGTTCTGAAGCGCTTGTTCCTTCTGCCGCAAAGCCAGATCCATCGCCGCTTGTGATGTGTACTGCGTAGAATTGTAGCTTTGCGTGGCCGAGCTGACCGCCTTCGTCCAGTTCGCGTTGGCGACGGCCAGATCGTCCTGCGCCGATACGACTGCTTTCTGCAAGTTAGCGAGCTGCGAATCGTACGTCAGTGCGTTCTTCTCCGCCACCTTCGGATCCGCCGCCTCGGCTTGTGCCTTGATCTGCTGATAAGAGGCTAGCGCTTGCTGCGCGCCGCGCAAATCGTCCTCGGCGTTGCGCACCGCTTGGGCGAACGAACTCCCGGTAGCGGTGACGGAATCCAGGTTTTGTCTTGAGGAGTCAAGGTCGGCGACAACCTTCGACTGCGTATTCCGATATGTGGCGCTCGTCGGATCGGTGCCTTCCTTGACGGCTTGCAGCGTCTGTTGCGCCTTGCGGATCGCCAACACGTATGTGCTGTCCCCTTGCGATTCCATCTGCTCGTACTGCTTATTCGAATCGAGAACTTTCTGCGCGTTCTCGACTTGCATCTTCGCCTTGGCGATGTCCTGCTCGCTCGGCCCGTTAAGCAATTGATCCAGTTTGATCTGGCTCAACTGCACATTCTGCTGGGCGATGTCGATTTGATCGTCGCTTACATGATTTTGCTGGTTGAGCTTGCCGATCGCCGATTTCAGGTTAGCTTGGGCTTCCGCCAAGTTCGATTGTTGAACCGTCGAATCCAGTACGGCCAAGACGTCTCCTGCCTTCACTTGCTGGCCGACGTCGACTTGCAAAGCCGTAACCGTTCCCCCGGTCGTCGGCGTAATATCGATATTGTCTTTGCTTTGTACAACCCCCGTTAAAGGCACACTTTGCCGTATCGGCTTTGTCTCTGCCGCGGCCGCCGAAACTGCCACTACTTTGTTGATCTGAAACTGGCTGGCCGGATTCTTGTTGGCTACCCACTCGGACATGTGGAACACAGCATAGGTTGCGGCTCCGCCGACGGCAAGAATAATAGGAATGCGGACGAAAAATTTTTTAACGTTGAACAAGGATACACACCGCCATCTGATCGAGTTTTATGCCATACATTTTCCACCATAGCAGGGAGTTGTAAAAAAAATATGACATTTTGATGAAGATAAGCTAAAATCCTTAGGAGACTTGCGCTCCCGGCCAAAAGTCGGGGGAACTTTCCTGCCCGCAGTCTATTTTGCAAGATTACGATTTGACTTACAATAGGATCATAAGTGTATATTAAAATTCGCAATGAAAATACGAATCGGGGGATTTGAACCATGCCTGGGTTTTTGATTGATTTGGACGGCACGTTGTACCGCGGTACGGAAGTTGTGGAGCATGCGGCGGAATTCATCGAGCTGCTGCACGAGAAGGAGTTGCCGTACTATTATTTGACGAACAATTCGGCGCGCACGCCGGATACGGTGGCGGAACATCTTCGCAGTTTGGGCATTCGCGCCGAAACGGGCGACGTCATCACCAGCGCGCAAGCGGCCGCAGCTTATATAGCACGCAATCAACAAGGAAATAGAGTATTTTGTGTCGGAGAGCAAGGAATGATTGTTGCCATGCAGGATGCCGGACTTACGGTGACGGATGAACGTCCGGACTATGTCGTGCAGGGGCTGGACCGTGAGCTCACGTACGATAAATTGAAGCAAGCCGTGAGGTTCATTTTATCCGGAGCCCAATTTGTATTGACAAATCCCGATTTGTTAATACCGACAGAAACGGGCCTAAGTCCAGCTGCAGGATCGATCGCGGCTGCTATCGAAGCCGCTTCCGGAAGCAAACCTGTATTGATCGGCAAACCTTCGAAAATTATTATGGATTACGCCATCGAGCGTGTCGGGCTTGCCTCTTCGGATATATGGGTTGTCGGGGACAACTTGGCCACCGATATCGCGGGAGGAGTCGCTTCTGGCTGCCGAACCGCGTTGATTTTGACCGGTGTGACGACCCGCGGCAATCAGGAAGAGCTTATGCGCAAGTACGGGGTTTCCCCGGACGTGACGGCCGACGATTTGATGCATTTTGCCGAAAAGTTGTAATATTGGAAGCTATGCGGGTATTTGCCACCCTCATTTTCAGTCATTCTTAAGCTTACTCTAATATAATACTCATAAACATATATTTTGGGGGAAACCGCATGAGGGGTCTTCAAACTTTTGTTCAAGGGTTGAAAAATCATCTGCCGGCGCTTAGCCTGCTGCTGTCGATCCCGCTACTCAATCTGTCTTATCCGCTGTTGAATAACGGAGTTCGCGAAGTGCACAGCCTGGTCACGGATTTCGATATGGCGATCCCGTTCGTGAATGGATTTATTTTGCCCTATGTATTCTGGTATCCATTCATCCTGATCGCTTTGTTCTATATTTGTGTCAAAGACAAGACAACATACTACCGGACGGTGCTCACATTCGACGTCGGTCTTGTCCTGTGCTACTTGATTTACTATATGTACCAGACGACGGTACCACGACCGGACGTCATTGGCGACGGTCTGCTGAACGATCTGGTGCGCCGAGTGTACCTTTGGGATCAGCCGTACAATTGCTTTCCGAGTATTCATGTGTTGACGAGCTACTTGATCATGCGCGCCGTCAGCAGCTTGCCGAACGTATCCCGCTGGATAAGTGCGCCAACGGTCCTGATCGGAACGATGATCATTGTCTCCACTTTGTTCGTCAAACAGCATGTGTTGTTGGATTTGGCGAGCGCGATTCTCATTAGTGAATTGGCGTACAGCCTGATAGGCATGTTCGTGCTGAATTTGCGAAGTGAACGCGGCGCGAACTGGCGGAAGAAGCCGGATAAAGAGATTGAGAGTTCGGCAGATTGACGAAGCAGGATAATGGCGGAATATGGCAGGACGGATAGACGAATTCGAGCCCCCTAAAACGGGGGTTTCTTTGTGTGTAGGAATCTGCATGCTAGCTGACACAAGGAGGCTGTTGTCGCGTCGGAACGGATGTGCCGCAAGTGGCGCGCGAAATGGTGATTAGGCAAGTTAGGTGAGGCGTGGTGGAGGTATCGCAGTATGGTGATTAAGCGTAAAGGTGGGGCGGGGGCGAGGGTGGTGGAGTGCTGTGGTGCTGGTACGTGTATTCTTGGGGTCTCTTCGTCGTGTGGGGATGCTGTGGATCAGAGTGACAAGAACCCTAACGGTTGAAAACTATGCTTAATCGCCTACATTAGTCCCTCTTCCAATTATAACGGTTACCCAATGTGCTTAATCTCCCGCTCAGGACCTAAAAACGTAGTAAACGGCAAAATAGCACCCGATTACAACCGTTAGAATTTGGAAGGGTTGATATCTAACCAATTAGCCTTTCCTACAACCGTTACAACTTAGAAGGAAGGCGGAAAATGCGCCCATTAACCCGATCGTCCCTCCACCATCAAGCAAACATATGCGAAAATTTCGCATAGATTGAGTGCGCAGTTAGGCAACAGCCAAAGATTTGGCTGGCGTAAAAAGCCGAAGGGTTAGTGAAAAAGCTGACAGAACTGAGTAGCGTTATTATGGAGAAAACGTGCATTTTCTGAGGGCTAACGGAACTTAAACGTCTTATTTCCATTAAAAGGCAAGAAAATGTACTCGTTGCAGACAAATAGCAGCGCTGAATTCCGCTAAAGGCGTGAAAAGTGCAATTTTTATCGAAATAAGGTCTCCCAGTTCCGTTAAGCCTCCCCCGCCCATCTACGACCCAAACCGACCACCTCTCCCAACTTATTTCGTTGGGCATAATGAATATGTATAGCGATTAATCGCAATGTTGGGTTGGAGCGAACGTTGAATATGAGTTGTTTGCATACTTTAATTTAACTTTCCCGAATTACAGTAGCTTGAGGGCAGACTTACGACGCTCCAATTCAACTTTGCCGTATTGGAGTCAAGTGGACGCTGACGATTTGCACTGTAATTCAATTTTCCCGATTTGGAGCGAGTGCGGCCGCAGACTTAACGCTTTCCAATTCAACTTTACCGAATTACAGCAGCCTGGGTGCCGCGGCCTCGCACTTGTTCTGTCGCAAAATCCGCCTTAAGTATATGAACCGCCTCTTCAAGATTGCCCCACCTGCGTCCGCATGCAGCAAACCGTCGACCCCAGCTTAGTTCGCATCCACGCTCTCTTGACCGTTGTCTTGTCCGCTCCCACTCCCAGTCCCGCTCCCGCTCCCCTGTGCACGGCCTTCCGACCCTCCAAACTCCAGCTTCGCCTTTCCCATCAGCACGATCATAGCCGCGCCCAAGACGATCGCCGCCAACAGCCAAGCGAAGACGCTGGCAATCGAATCGGCCAATGCGCCCGACATCGCCGCCACCACTTCCTGCGGGATATGCGCCTTGACCTCCGGCTGCAGCAGCACGCGGGCGTCCGCGCCGAACTTCTGCAGCATCTGCGGATCGGGCAGCACCGTCTCCAGCAAGCCGCTGAAATGGTTCATCTGCAAGCTACCAAAGACGGCAATCCCGATCGTGGAACCGATCGTGCGGAAGAATGCGAGAATCGAGTTGACGCTGCCGCGATACCGGTATTCCATGTTGTGCAGCGACGACATCGCCAGCACCGGGAACGAAGCGCCGACGCCGAAGCCCATCAAGATCATGTAGACGGTGATGAGAATACGGCTCGTCCCTGCATCGATCTTGGCCAAGAACGCCGTCCCGATCAGCAAAATTGCCACAGACACAAGCATCACGTTGCGATAAGGGAACTTGCGGGTGAGCATTCCGCCGACCGCGCTGCTCGCCACCACGCCGAGCATCATCGGGGTGAGCACGAGGCCGGAGTTGCTGGCAGTGCCGTCCTTAACACCCTGGATGAAGAGCGGGATGTACGTCGCAGCGCATATGAGCGTCATGCCGTAAAAGAAGCTCGTGCCCATGCTTGCCGCAAACAACCGCTTGCGGAACAAATTCAGAGGAACGACCGGATCCGACACCTTCGTCTCCACAATCAGGAAGACGATCAGCAACACCGCCGCCATCACGAACAGGCCGATAATGCGCCACGAATCCCAAGCGTACGATACGCCGTCGACCGTCTTACCGCCAAGCTCCAAGGCGAACATGAGAGCAAGCACCGACAGCGTCATGACGATCGTGCCCCACCAGTCGATCTTCTGACGCCTATGCTCCAACGATTCGTGATACGCAATCACAATAAGAATGAATGAGACGACGCCGAGAGGCAAATTAATATAGAAGATCCAACGCCAATCCACATAATCGGTGAAGAACGCCCCGGCCAACGGACCGAGCACGCTGGACACTCCGAACACGGCGCCGAACAGCCCTTGCATCTTGCCCTGCTGTTCGCGAGGGAAAATATCGAACACGATCGTGAACGTAATCGGCATCAGCGCCCCGCCGCCGATCCCCTGGATCGCCCGGTAAATGATCAGCTCGGTCATTCCGTTCGCCGTTCCGCACAGCGCGGAGCCGATCATGAAGACGGTCAAGCCGATTAAGAAAAACAGCTTGCGCCCATACATATCCGACAATTTGCCGAAGATCGGCATGGAAGTGACGCTCGTAATCAAGTAGGCGGAGAACACCCATACGTACTTGTCCAACCCCCCAAGCACGGACACGATCGTCGGCATCGCTGTCGAGACGATCGTCTGGTCAAGCGCCGCCAACAGCAACCCCAGCATAAGCCCGGCGACCGTCAGCCTAATATTCGATTTTTTTCTATCCATTTGGGAACCTCAATTCTCTCCATTTTTATCCAATCTTAAGTCCATTCTTATTATATAGGGAAATGGTTGCAGATTAAAATAACGTATCATATAATAAGCGAATTAGGAGCGCGGCCAATGATAAATTTCATTTATGGAAGGCATAAGCCGTTGGTGAAGGAGGTCTGCGGATGTGAACATCAATCAACTGGAGACGCTCGCGGCGATCGCGAAGACGATGAGCTTCCGCAAAGCCAGCGAGTTGCTGAATTTGACTCAACCGGCGGTATCCGCGCAAATTCGCAGCCTGGAGAACGAATTCCAGACAGTGCTGATCGACCGCAGGCAACCGATCACGCTAACCGACAGCGGGATCCTGTTTCTCGAACACGCCAGGCGCATCCTGCAAACGGTCGAGGAGCTGAAGCAGCGGCTGAACGACTTGAACCAAACACCGTACGGCCATATTCAGCTAGGAACGACAACATCGATCGCCATGCAAATTTTGCCCCGGGTGCTGTCGTACTTTCAAGACCAATTCCCACTGATCAAGACGACGATTCATTCGATGCCGTCCTCACAAGTAATGGATTGTGTCGAGAACGGCTCTATTGACATGGGCATTACGTATTTGTTCGAAAAAAGCCCTCTGCTGGAAACGTCCGTGCTGTATTACGACTGGTTTGAGCTGGTTGTCTCGCCCAATCACCCGTTGGCCGGGCAAGCTCACCTGGAAGTGGAGCAACTGCGCGACATACCGTTCATTATGCTATCGACGGAGACGGTTGGGCGGCGGTTTGTCGATCAAATTTTTCGCAAATTCGAGATTGAACCGCACATCGTCATGGAGCTCTCCAGCAGCGAAGAAGTGAAGCGCATGGTCGAGCTGAATCTCGGAGCGGCGATTATTTCGCGGATGACGACGGCGAAGGAACTGAGGGAAGGCACGCTGCGACGGATACATGTTGACGAGCTGGCGATCACCCATCCGGTGGGCGTAGTTTATAAATCGGGGCGTTATATTAACTC
>JAJFMO010000588.1 GCA_020697475.1 Paenibacillaceae bacterium
ACGCCAAAACAGCCAAATCGCTCGACTAACGGCCACAGCGGCAGCTTAGACGAGTTATTTGGCCAATTTCAGCGACCATCTTCACGCTAAGCGGCTGTGCTGGCCGTTACAATGGCAAAGGGACACTATTTGCCTTCTAAGCTTTCGTGGTGGCCGTTAGCCGCAAACGATAAGTCACCGTTACCTCCGTTACCTGCCCGGGCGTTTCCTGCCACCACCAGGCCAACCTATCCCCGGCACTACTGCCCCCGTACCACCTCTACCATATGAAAAATCACGTCCCCACCGGCCTCGCTCGAAACCCGCACATTCGCTCCGTCCGCATCGGCTGCAAACGCCGCCTTCGCCAACCCGATCGACTCCGTCTTCCAGCTTCCCGATCCCGTCAAATCCACTTTGTGCGCCGTCCCGTCCACAGTCACCGTGAACGAGCGGCCCGCCTGATCGTCAAGGTACGTGACGTTCACTTTCGCCGCGCCGCCGTCCAAGCTTTGGACAAACTTCGGGTCCAGCTTGATGCCCATGCTCTTGCCGCCTGGAAGCTTGCGCGCCCATGCCCCGTACCGCTCTGCATACGGTCCGATCGATTTCACCCCGGCCACCGTCCGGTTGGCGACGACCGGCGCGGCTACCCCGTCCTTCCGCGCGTCCATACCGATCGTATCCTGCGGATTCAGCAACGTCGCCAGCATCGAATAATCCGTTACTTTCTCATTATAGTCCGATCCCTTGATCTCCTCGCTCTGACGGAACGCGACCCATGCCCCAGGCGAGTGTTCAGCATCGTCATGAAACCCGGCATTTTTCGCCGCCCAACGATACGCCTCATCGAACTGCCGCTTATAATCGTCGCCGACTTGCTTCCTCGCATACGTCCCGTCCAAAGCGACCTTCAAGTCGTTGGAATACACACCGATGTAACTGATGCCCATGCTCAGATCAGACAGCAACCGCCAATAGTTCCATTGCGGCGGAGACGTCCAGCGAGGATCGACCTTGCCCCCGTGATCCCCCCAAGCGCTGGCCCACGGTTCGGCATAACCGAGAGTTCACTGGACGTATGAAACCAGCTCAACACCCCGGTCGAGAAGTCTTCCTTATAAGGTTCAACCAATTGCTCTTCCAAATTGTTGCGGACGAACACCGGTATCGGGTTCTGCTGCCCTTTGACAAATCCGTTCACGAAGGCATCGAGCACCTTCTTCTGATAATCGAGCTGCGCTTTCTTCGTCCAGGCGCTCGCTTCCTTGTCCCCTGCCGGAATCGTCCAAGCCGACAGCGGCTGCTTGTCTTTCGGAACCGGCAACTTCTCCGTACCGACAGCGTTGAAGTTTTGCCGCACTCCGAGAATCGTCGAGCGATAAGGGGAATGGTTCAGATGGTCGGCAAAATGAGCGATAAATTCGAGATACGCTTTTTCAAAAATAGGATGCCAGTACATGAGCACGCCGCGCTTGTCCCTGACCTGGACTTCCCCCCAGTTCGACGTGTACGGCACATTGTCGAAAAGGTAGGCGGGCTTGTTGTTGCCGTTCGCTTGTACGGATACGATCCGGTGATCTTTGGCCGCTTCAGCCAATCCCGCATCGAGCGGCGCCCAATTGTACGTGTCCGGGCCGGTTTGCAAATCCCCCCATTGGACGGAAATTTGCCCTCCCTTCACATAGGGAAGATTGAACACGTCGGAATTGTTATTGTCGTACCACAAGGCGTAAATCCCGTTCGGATTGGCCGAATCCGTCCGCACCGAAGCTCCGGGCGCCGGTTCAGCGGCAGTCGATGGAACCCCAGCCTGCGAACCGCCTTGCCCGCTGCTTTGCCCCTCGCCTTGCCCGCCGACCTGCGCTTGCGACCCTGTCTGCGGCTCGCTGCCGCCCGTCGGTTGTTTCATCGCACCTTGCCCTCCGTTCCAGCATCCGCACGCTGCGATCGCCAGAATGACGATCACCAGCCACGTGCCCGCCAACCTTTTCCCATTACATAACTTAGACTGCAAAATGTTCACCCCTCACACGCGAATCGAAATTCGCTGCACGGCGTAGTACTCTTCCAAACTATATTTCGAGCAATCTTTGCCGATGCCGCTTTCCTTCACTCCGCCGTGGGGCAGATGAACCGCATAGAACGGCTCATTGACGCTGACGCTTCCCGCTTCCAGCTTTTCAGAAAGCTCGAAGGCGTCCACAAGCGAACTCGTGAACACATAGGCTGCCAAACCATACGGCGTATTGTTGGCCTCCCGCACGACTTCGTCACGATCAGTGAACGACTGCACCGTCATCACCGGGCCGAAAATTTCCTCCCGGCAAATGCGCATCTCCGGCCGCACTTGATCCACAACGGTCGGCGACAAATAGAAGCCCTTCGCCGGACTCTCCGGCGCGGTACCGCCGACGATCAGCTTCGCCCCTTGGGCCACGGCCTCTTCCACGAGCCCTAGCACCCGTTGCCGATCTCCCGCGGAAATCATCGGCCCCATCTGCGCCTGCGGATCGCGCCCCGCGCCCAACCGAATTTGCTGGGTCTGCTCCGCGACGGCGGCGAGAAATTCGTCATGCACATCCGCATGCACGAATACCCGATTCGGGGAGACGCACACCTGGCCCACGTTCGTAAACTTCAAATCGACGATCTGCTTCGCCGCATTGGCCAGATCGGCATCCTTCATGACGATCGCCGGCGCATTGCCGCCCAACTCCAGCGAGAAATGCTTAATCGAAGTCGCCGATTGGCGGATCAGCTCCCGTCCAGTTTCGCTCGAACCGATCAACGTGATCATTTTCGGAATCGTGCTGGTGTTCCAAGCCTCTCCGATCTCCTTGCCCGACCCGGCAACGATGTTGAACACCCCGGCTGGGAAGTTGATTTTCTTAGCGATTGCGCCGATGTACAGCGTGGCGAGCGGGGTACGGCTCGACGGCTTGAGCACGCAGCTGCACCCCGAAGCGAGCGCAGGCCCGAGTTTGTAGCCGAGATTGAGCAGGGGAAAATTCCACGCCAGATAGCCGACAACGACACCGAGCGGCCGATATTGAATTAGGTGGCGGAACCTACCGTCATAATCGGGGATGATCGAACCGCACAACCGCTTGGCCTCTTCCGGAAAATAGCGCAAGCACTGAATCAGCATCCCGTAATCGTATTCCGCGTTGTCCAGCGGCTTGCCGGTTTCCGAGATGAGCAGATCGAGGATCGTCTCCTTCTCTTCCTCTATGGCAGCCGCCAATTTATGAATCCATTCGCTTCTTTGGTTCAACGACAAGCCGGACCACGCCTTGAACCCTTCCGCGGCGGCAGCCAACGCTTCCTCCGCCTGCGTCCGGCTGGCCGTCGCCAACTCACCCGCCTCAGCCTCCGTAGCAGGGTTCACAATGTGCAGTTTTTCTCCCAAACCTTCGCAGGTGTTCCCGTTAATATATTGTTTCATCCATGTGTCCTTCTTAGTGAATTTTTGGTAACTTCATACCACAAGTGATGCATAATGGCGATTTAGTGCAATAATGCGATAACCAAAACTACTGCATTTCCCAGAACGCTCTCCGGACATCGCGTTTGTTGCGATAACCAAAACTAAAT
>JAJFMO010000589.1 GCA_020697475.1 Paenibacillaceae bacterium
GATTGTTTTCATTTCCTGTGAGGATACTGGGGTACTTGAACGTTCGGAAGCAACCTCTTTGCCTTGCCAGTCGTACCCTACAGCCAGAACATCCACCGCTTGATATGCATTGCTGCCTTTCAGAACGGCTGTAACCACAGTTTTCCCATCGGTTTCACGTGCCGCTGCATAAGGAATTCGCTCATTCAGTGTGCTTGAATCCTCAATCATCACCCGAACATCGTGAATTTGCTCCGCCGACTGCATGACCACCTTGAACGGCTTCACTTTAGACTGTTCAATCAAATATCGGGCCCCGTTCACCTCGACCATTTGGTCCTGATCATCATATCCGACGGCAATCAGCCCGACTTGATACGCTGCGTTGCCGTCGTTGCCAACTGCACCATCGATCTCCAATTCCCCGGCTTTATTCGTCGTCGTAAACCCAAGTTGAATATTGCTTCTCGCATATTCACCTATGGCAAATACCTTGACATCCTCAATTTGCGAAGCGGAATTCAACGTCAACGAAAAAACACGGGCTGTATGCCTAAGAATCTTCGCAGACTCAGTTTGTATATCCACCACTTGTCCTTGGCTATTGTATCCAATCGCCGCAATCCCTGTCGAAGTGCCTACATTAGGATAGAGATTAATAAAAGGATTTACAGGAGCATTGGATGCATTAGAGGCCGCATAAGCCTCTTTATTCCCGTTTTCAACCACACCGGTTACGAATATTTTCTCTCCGAAAGGGGACTCCATATGGCTTAACAAGGAAACTCCTTCTCTTACGTCGCCGACCGGAAACAACTTGACTTGCTCGATCCCAACATCGCCGGGCAGCTTGATCTCGTAAGTCTGGGCCCAATGCCCGCCATTATACCCTTCCATAGACTGAGCTATATCCATCGCAACCGTTTTCCCCAACCGATTGAATCCCACCGCTGCGATGCCGGAATTTTGCAATTCGTTGCTGCCGACTTCCACCACCCCGGTAACGATCAACTCGCCTTCAACTTTACGCACACCTTGGCTCAGCACAATGGTCCGGTCTTTCGGGCCGTTGCCAGCAGGAAAAACTTTGACTTCTTTAATGCTCTCCCCTGCATGCAAAGTGACGGAGAGCTTTCTGGTTTCGCGATTGGACATCGAACCTCCGTTGCTCCCGGTTTCGATCGGATTGCCTTCACCGTCGTACCCCACAACGACCATACCAGCGCCGCCCGGCACCGCCCCGTTCTCCACCTTCGCCGTCACGACAAGCTGTCCGTCCTTCATCTCTTTGGAAAAATCAACGATTTTCACCCGATCATTTGCAGTACTCTCCGTTTCAGCCAACGCCGCTTGCGGCAACACCAGCATCGAGAAGATCGCAGCCAAGATGAATGCCTTCCCATACCATGCCTTTCCATATCCCTGCATGAATCCTATTCACTCCCCAATATAACTTAACATACTTAATTTCTTTAAAATGTCATAGATTCCCTCCCGGACAAACCAACTTTTGCATAAACGCGCAAAGTTTTATTCGCAACGCGGTATGGCAATTAGGCGCAACAACACCGATAAACAGAGCCATCGGGTGGTTACTGTGCTAACCAAAGTTAGTTGCAGTAACCAAATCTATTTGCGGTAAAAGTGGCAGACGAGAGCGAGCCGGTTCAGGGAATCCACGTTGCTTGGAGGTTTAAACTAACTTAAGGTTTTTTCGAGCCCTTATTTGATGGGAACGATGGGAGTAGGCAGCAAATAAAGTTGTTTGGAGCCCTTATTTCGGACATTTGAGTAGAAACGGGGCCTTTTAATTCAAATAACGTTCTGCAAAGACGCTATGAATCGAATATTGCAAGAGTGGGGAAAATAGCGCACCGAAAAAACCTTATTGTGCTTGCGATAAATCCGATATGTCGAACGATTCGACTACGACGAGGTGTAATTCGGTTGTGTCGCCTGTAAGATCAGATTTCCCGAAATGCAGCAGCCCGGGCCTTTACGCGGTAAATAATTAATACTTCAGCTATAACGCCTTGCCGCGACAAAAAGCAAAAGCCCGGCACATCGCCGGGCTCCTCACCTTCCTTAGCATTCTAAAAAATGCTGTCCGATACATAATAAATTTTTTGCGAATCCGTTTTATTCACCGTATCCGTAACGATGTTGAAGTACACATTCCCGTTCTTCGTCTGTACTCCCTCGATCTCGTGCGTCCCCACGTTAGTAATGTTCACAAGAGTCTTGTACTCCCCTGTGTTCGTCATCATCGCAATCTGCGGAGTGTCGCCTTCCGCCCCGGGAACGAGCCGTTCGGCCGAATGATATCGCTGCCCGACTGCGTAAAGCTTGTAACGCAAGCATTGACCGCCGCCGTGCTGTCCATCCGCACCTGTTCGTTGCTGTCGAGGAGCTGGTTCAACGCCACCGTGTCGTAAATCGACCAAGTGACCGTTCCCTCCAGCGTCTGTACGCGGAAAACCGTATACGTACTGTTGCCTCCGGCATCTACTCGATACGTCGTCCCCAATCTGGACCCGGTCTCATCGGCGTAATTCATGTAAGTGAACCGATGAAGATCGGTGTAATTATAAGTGGCGCCAGCCGAATATTGGAGCCTCGCCACCTGCAGCGACCAATAATACGTAGTCGACGAATCCGCTTTCGAGCTGAAATAAAAGTAATTAATGCCGTTGTACGTGTACATATCTAGGGTTTGACCGTGGCCGGCGTTCGTGATGGTCATTTCGTCCACGTAAGTTGCATTGCTTCCGCTCATGAGCAGCCTGGACAGGTAGACCGTCCCGCCGGACCGCTGGGTGACGTAAAGATACGTCGAAGCGATATACGCTTTCTGCACCGCCAGGTTGTGGTGAAGTCCTTTCAGATTGTAAGCCAGTGTCGCCGAGGCATTCACCGTCTGCTCGGGAGTGGCCGCCAGTACCGGCGTGACGGACAAGGCGGCAATGAAGAAGGCAAGAAGAGCGGACGAGACGAACTTCAGTTGCTTTTTCAGTTTCCTTTTCAACATATAAATCCCTCCATTCGAAAAAATGATCATAGCAAAATACTCATAGACCCCCTCGTCACATCACCCCCTCTCATTTCGAACTATATCATATTGAAAAAACTGCGAAAATAGAACATAGTGAATGTTAGAACATTTTTAACGAAGGGATGGAATTAACAATGGAATATAGAAGACTGGGACGAACGAATCTGAACGTCTCGTGTATCGGTTTCGGCGGGGCGCCGATGGGGCTGAACAACTATCTGGAGCCGTACGATGTGGAGAAAAATCGGGATTCGGTGATCCACGCGCTCCACACCGCCTTAGATAACGGAATCAATTATATCGACACGGCGCTCCTATATGGCAAAGGCTTGGGAGAAAGCATAATCGGAGAGGTATTGAAAGTGCGTCGCAACGACGCGTACATCGCCACCAAAATCCCTTCAAACCTGGATTACGACGGGGTCATCCGCGCGGTGGACGACAGTTTAACGCGGTTAAATACCGATCACATCGATGTGATGCAATTTCACGGCGGGTATATGACGGAAGATACTTATCGAAAAATTGTCGATGACGGTCCGTTGCAGGCGCTGCAGAAGTGTCGAGAGCAAGGGAAAATCCGCTTTATCGGGATTACGAACGAGGTGCCGGATCATATCTTGTTGCGCGCCATCCATTCCGGGCAGTTCGATGTGATTCAAGTTCGCTACAACCTCTTCTATCAAGGGGCGGCCGACCCGATCATTCCGGAGGCTGCCAAGCACGATGTCGGTGTCGTTGTCATGCGGCCGCTCACCAGCCAGGGGCTTCCCCGCTTCCTGTCGAGGATTTTGCCCGATGCCAAGGATCAGGTTAATCCGTATCAGATTGCGCTCGATTTCGTACTCTCCAATCCCGACGTCACCGTGGCGATCTGCGGCATGCGGAACGAGCAGGAAGTTCTGAACAATATCAAGACTGTGGATGAAAAAAGGTGGCGGTGGGACTTCAAGCTGGATCGCGGCCAAGGAGGCGTGCAGTTTCCGCCATCGACTCCATCTTAAATCAATGGATTTATTCCAGCTCCTCCTTGAGCGCCTGAACCGATTCGATACTGCCGCTGACGAGCAGGCGGTCCCGATTGAGCAATTGCGTCGTCCCGTGCGGGATGATGATCGAATCTCCTCTATAGATCCGTAAAATCAAGGTATCGCCAAGAAAGGGCAATTCCCTGAGCGGTATATTGCTGTACTTGGGATTTTGCACTTTGATCTCTTTCAACGAGTCGTCTTGAGCCATAAGCATCACTGCACTCGGGTATTGGATAAGCCCTCTGAGAAACATTCGCGAAGCGAATAAAGTCGAGAAAACATTGAACTTCTCAGACTGTAGCGCCTGAATGATTTCCGGGCTTTCCGCCCGAACCACAATATGCTCAAGCCCATAAGATTTGGCTTTGCGTGCCAACCTCGCATTCTGCTCTTCCTCCGTTGAGGCAAAGACGATCACATCGGTGTTGAAGGCGCCCGCCCGGAGCAGCGTATCCTCACCCAAGTCGGGAACGGCGATTAGCGGGAACCGCCCAAAATCCTGCTTTAACTCCGCATCGCCGCTCGAAGTTTCCCTGTAAATCGTGATATCATAGCCGTCCTTCAGAAGATCCTGGGAGACAGGGAGCGTTACGTGATTGGCCCCAATCAAGGAAGCTCGCACACGCACGGCATGAATACGAGGAATCATCTTATTAAAAAGTATAGGGAACAACAGACAATTGATAGCACATACCAGAATGACGGCTCCTTGCAATTCCACTGTAATAATCTTCAAATCATAAGCAACTGTTGCCGCCGCGATGACAAGGCTCAGTGTGCTGCCCATGAGAATACCTGCCGACGAGGCATACTTCCAATGGAACCAATACCCCAGCAGCAGCGTAGGAAAATACCTCGCTACAAAAATAAGGGCG
>JAJFMO010000086.1 GCA_020697475.1 Paenibacillaceae bacterium
GATGAATTATATGCGGCCGCCGATTGTATCGTCGGAACCGGAAGGGTGGCTCTGGAAGCCATGTCATTCGGAAAACCGGTCATTGCAGCAGGTTCATCGGGCATGATCGGAGTCGTGACACCGTCTGTGCATAACCTGGCTGTTGAAACCCATTTCTCTGAACACGAGAATGGAGGACTCCGGGTTCAACGTCAAGTCTTAGGCGCATCGTTGCGGCAAGTTATGCAAAATGAACGGAGTGCTGCGGCATGGGGAAAGGAAGGTCTTCAACTAATTCGGAAAGTTTATGACAATCAACGCCTCATACAACAATGGATTCAGTTGTATCTGAAGACTATCAAGTCATATAGGGAGGATAAATAATGAAAAAAATACTGTATATAGGCTGGATCGGTTTTGGCAATCTTGGGGACGATCTTATGGTTCGTCTTTTTCAACACCGCCTGCAATCCATGGATCAAGGCCGCAACATCGAGATCATTCCATCCAGCCCGGGACTGAATATTCGTGAAGTTGCTCCGTATGATGCCGTTGTATTGGGTGGAGGGTCACTCTTGCATCCCGGATATATTGACGTGATGCATAATGCGTTGACGAACGGTAAGCCTGTGCATGTTTGGGGTAGCGGATTTGATTGGCTGGAACAACATGCGGTGGATGCTCTGGGACAAAAACATCCGGAAGATGTCTCCAACTTGTGGGCAGCTTCAAGCAAAAAGCAAATGATTGAAGTGTCACATCATGCGCGGTCGTTCGGCGTCAGGGGACCACTTAGCTCCAAATTATTGCAGGAATGGCAAGCGCCGAATCATCGAATCATCGGGGATCCGGCATTGTTATTGTCTTCGGAAAAGCCCAAAAAGCCGACGCTTACGTTAGATCCCAAGAAAAAATGGATCGCCGTGAATTGGGGGACAGCCTACAATCGGATTTATGGACAGGATGAAAACCTTGTGGCTCAAAGACTGGCGGCTGCTGCCCGTAAGCTGGTTGACCAAGGGTATTCCATTTTGTTGTACCCCATGTGGGGACCCGACGCAAAGCCTTGCGAACAATTGAAAAGTCTGATAGACCGGGATGATCGGATCTTATTCATCCGCAAGGTTCCGCATGAAACGGAGCTAATGGGTTGGCTGAAACAATGTGAATGGAGCGTTAATTTGAAATTGCATGCCAGCGTACTGTCCGCCGCTGCTGGAGTTCCTTTTGTGGCGCTAGGTTATCGATTTAAAGTATTTGATTTCGCCGCATCGATGGATTGGTCGGCGTTCGTCTTGGCTACCGACGATCCCGAGCTGGATCAACATGTGATATCCGTATCGGAACAAATTTTGCACAAGAAAAAGAAACTTACTTCGATCTTGCAACGGCATAATGCCGTCTACCATCAGCGGATTACTGATAACTTGAAGATGATTTTAAAAGCGGGAAGTGAATAGTGTGATTATAATACATCAACCTTGCCTGGTCAGGACCGAAGTCGGTGTACGGCTGCAGGCCGAGTATGTCATTGGCAATCAAAAGGATGTTCTGTGGTACGAAGCAGACCGCAAGTATGAACGTTATTTCACGCATGAAAGGGCGGACGCCTTCGTTGTCGGGCTGACATGGTTCGCACTCAAACATGGCCATGATATCGAAGTATTACCCCCGATGTCGGAGAAGCTCTACTATACTCTCAACCATTACGTTGTGCCTCTCATTGCGCAAGTTCACGGATATAAACCGATCCAAATCCGATGCAGCAGGCTGGTTAACCAGCCTTTATCCTCTTCCGGGGGAGCCGGTGCAGGCCTTTCTTGCGGGGTTGATTCGTTTAGCACGATTTGTGACCATATGAAGCAAGATGTTCCGAAAAAATATCAGATCTCCCACTTCACTTTCTTTAACGTTGGTTCCCATGGGGATTTCGGAGGGCAGCAAGCGTATAACCTCTTCCAAAAAAGAAGTCGGGTAGCAGTAGCCTGTGCAAAAGAAATCGGAAAAGAACTTATCGTCTTAAACAGCAATATTAGCGAAAAAGTAAGACTCTATTTCCAACCCACGCACACTTTGCGCAGTATTTCGGCTGCCCTTACCTTGCAAAAATTGTTTCGTTCCTACTACTATTCATCAACCTACCATCCAAAGTACTTTGATTTAAGCAAGAAAGACGTGGCTTATTTCGACATCTTTCATGTTCCGTTGCTGTCAACGGAAACGACAAGCTTTTTCTCGTCATGTTCCACTTATACCCGGTTTGAAAAAACCAGATTAATCTCCACATTCAAACCTTCTTACCGTCATTTGAACGTTTGTGTGAACAGCGACGTGAATTGCGGTCATTGTTTCAAATGTTTAAAAACATTGCTTACACTGGATATCCTCGGTAAAATCGAGAATTATTCTTCTGCCTTTAATTTGGAGGCCTATTATAAAGCAAAACCTGATTATATTGAATTTGTGAAAAAAAACAGTAAGTCACTCCAAGATCCCCATCTGCAGGATATTTATCGAGAAATGATGCAGAACCATTCCTTGGACAATCCGATATAAAGATACACCCCTTTATTTGATTAGGATGGTTGTCCGACATTTCCATCTTATCAAACAAAGGGGTGTTTTTCTGTTAGGATCCGATGTTTTTTAGGTTAGTTATGATTAACCGTTTGGATATTCTCCAACGCACTATGGTAAACATCTAAAATTTTATCTCTAACCCGTTTAATACCAAAATTATCATTGACCCATTTCCTTCCTAGCCATGCATTTTCCTCTTGTATTTCTTGTGGCGTTTGTAATGTTTGCCGGATATCCGTAACAAGCTGCTTGACCGACCAATTCGCAAGGGCGGAATGGTCTGCAAACCAAGTATTCCAAGCGGCTTCATAGCTATGCTTCCCTACTATTCCGAGATATCCCCTGGACCCTACGGCAACTACCGGCCGCATACAGGCCAACGATTCCACCGCTACTCTCCCAGTTCCAATAATACAATCCGCCATCGAATAAATGGAACGCATATTGTTGTAGAAATCCAGTAGGTGGATAAATGACTCGCCCGACTTTTTATTTATCTTCTCGACCAAATTATAAATATGTTTATAATCAATCCCGTCACCCTTAATGACCAAGTGAAGAGGATGGTCGCTAGACTCTTTTAATATTTGACACGCGCTGATCACTTGCTTACATATATCAGACTTTTCCCAAGCCAGCCGTCCCGCATAAACAATAACGCTGGCATGATCAGGAATTTTGAGCTGACGGCGCAAGTCCTTTGTAAATAAAGGAGTCAGACGATCATACTCTACCATGTCAATACCATTGGGAATGACATGTACAGGTATGGATAACCCTTGAAGATTTTTTTTAAGAATAGGGCTTACACATATAACTGAAGCACACTTCTTCATATAATTTTCAATAAATAACTTATCAACATAAGTGCCATGAACCGTAAATATAGCCGGAATGCCCAATTGACTTGCTGCAGGTATCGTTAGTCTCGCCGATGGTGTTTGGTGACAATGAACCAGCTGGATATTTTCCTGAATCAGGATTGCTTTGAGCTGTTCATGCACTTCCTTTATTTTGGATGCATTCATTGGCTGAGTTACAAAATCGATATCGTAGACGGGACAGCCCAGCGCCCTGAAGGAGTCCAATAACTTTCCCTCTTTGGCTGCAACGACGACATGATCACCCCGCTTTAATAATACTCTGATCAATGTCAATGCGTAAGTCTCCGTCCCGCCTACATTCAACTGGTCGATCGTAAATAATATTCTCAAATTTCTTTTAGGAGGTATATAAGATTTAACAGGGGTTGTTTTTCTGACGTTAACAAAATGCGGAGTAATCGTTTTTTTTGTACTTCTAGGTTCTTTTATTTTATTTTTAGGTTTGTTTCCTTTCTTCCGAGTTGCCGCTGGCCTAACCTTCATGCGTGAGGTTTGCTTATCGGCCACCTGAGATCACCCCCATATTTCTCAATAATTGTAATGTTATCATATGAATGGAATGTTGTTGGCGAAACGGACAAGTGCTTAAAGTCAAAAAATATTTATTGATTTAGCACGCCGATATACATGGCAAAGGCTCCTTCAACATTCCGAGTAAGTGGAACCCACTTCAGATCGACATCAAATGTTCTGAAAAAGGTAATTGTCATGATCGTAATAACGAAGTATAGGATCCTCCGTCAAGGAAAAGAGTTCAGAAGGTCGGAGATCGGTACGCGATGTTTGATATCGGAAATTCGGACGGAACAGCGGACACCAAACCAACAACGAAGCACGTTTCCTTTATTGGTTTTTCATAATATACTTATGATGCAATTCTATCTTATCGAAGGAGGATCCTATGACAAAAATTGCGATTATTGGTGCGGGAAGCGGTTTCGGCGGGAGAATTTCAGCGGACATTTTAACAAGATTTCAGCAAGAAGAGATCCATATTGCCCTGTGCGATATCAATAAGGACAAGCTGGACATCGTGGAGAAATACGTAAACAAGGTCATTGAGCTCAACAAGCTGCCAGCCAGAGTGAGCGCAACGACCGAGCGCAGAGAAGCTATAAAGAATGCAGACTTTGTTCTCATCTCCGTTTCCATAGGGGGACCCGCTTACTACGACGAGCCCTTCGAATCTGAACTGACGATTCCGTCCAAGTATGGGATTACGCAGACTGTGGCCGATACGTTGGGACCCGGGGCGCTCTTCAGAGCACTGCGAACCGCCCCGGAAATGATCCGGATGGTCCAAGACATCAATGAGCTGGCGCCGAGCTCCGTCATTTTAAACCTGGTCAATCCGATGGCCGTTCTTACCACTGTATTAACCCAATATGCCAAGGTTCCGCTGATTGGCTTGTGCCACGGTGCGATCGGTAACGCCAAGCAGCTTGCCAAAGTTGTCGATGTCCCATTTCATGAAGTGGATTATACTGTAGCGGGCATCAATCATATGACTTGGTTCATTAAATTTATGCATAACGGGAAAGACCTGCTCCCGCGCATCAAAGAAGAGATTACCGGAAGGCAACGGCAAAAATTCGAGTTCCGTTCTGAAATCATGGAGCATATCGGCTATTTCACAACGGAGAGCGACCGTCACATTGTGGAATATGTTCCGTGGTTCCAGCATGTGGACAAGTCGGTTTTACAGCCTTATGTGGACATCACCCGCAATGTGAAGAACAAGAGACATCACTGGTACGAAGATATGGGTATCACGATCGACAAAGCGGATAGCTTCGAACTGATCCTTTCCAACGAATCGGCATCGGGCATTATGGAAGGGATGGTTAAAGGGAAGCCGTTCGTGTTCAGCGGAAACGTCCTTAATAAGGGGTACATTTCCAACTTGCCGGATGGCGTATGTGTCGAGGTCCCGTGCACCGCGGACCGCAACGGGATTCACCCTCATACGGTCGGAAAGCTGCCTACCGTTTGCGCGGCATTGAATATGACCAATATTAACGAGCAGCAGCTTGTCATTGAAGCGATTCTGGAGAAAGATCGGGAGAAAGCGTTTCAAGCGTTGCTGCTGGATCCCGAAACGCAGACCAAGCTGACGATGCAGCAGACCAAACAGTTATTCGAAGAAATGTGGAACCGGGAAATCGAGCTCGGGATGGAATTGTTTTAGTCATGAATCGTTGATAGAGACGAAGACTGTTCTATAAAAAATCCAGAGAGGCATCCCGATTAGGGATGCCTCAACTTATGATCGGGAGCCGTTTCATAAGTGACATAAATTTTTTGCTTCTCCGAATGAGTATGCTATATCTGCGGGAATGATAGGCCACATTTTTTTGCCGCGGAAAGGAAAGAAACGAGTTTCGTAGAATAATAAGAAGTAGATGGGAACTATCCGATGAAATACTTTCTAAGATGTCAAAGAAGATAGCAGGGCGGTTGTTTGATTGCCGTCATGGAGGCGATGGCGGATGGGGCAGGCGGTGTTGCAAATCGAAGGGCTGCGGGTCTCTTTTCGCATTCGGGGCAACTATTATTCCGCGGTCGATGGGGTCAGCCTGGCCGTGCACCGCAACGAGGTGCTGGCGATCGTGGGAGAGTCGGGCTGCGGGAAGAGCGCGTTGGCGTTGTCCGTCATGGGGCTGCATGACCCGGTCAAAACCAGACTGGAGGGCTCCGTCTTGTTCGAAGGTGCCGATCTATTGGCCTTGGATCGGAGAGAGCTCAATCGGTTTCGCGGGAGGAAGATCGGCATGATCTTTCAGGACCCGCAATCCGCCCTGAATCCATTAATGACGGCAGGCCGGCAAATCGGGGAGGCGCTCGACTACCACACGACGCTGTCGGCAGCGCAGAAGAAACGGCGGACGCTGGAGTTGCTGCGAATGGTCGGCATTGAGGAGGCCGAAGCGGTCGGCGGGCGATACCCGCATGAGCTGTCCGGGGGCTTGAGGCAGCGGGTGATGATCGCGATCGCGATCGCCTGCGAGCCGGCGCTCATGATTGCCGACGAGCCGACGACGGCGCTGGACGTGACGATTCAAGCGCAGATCATGGACTTGCTGAAGGAACTGCAGCGGCAAACGGGAGCCGGCATTATGCTGATTACCCACGATATGGGCGTCGTCGCGGAAATGGCTGATCGGGTGGCGGTCATGTATGGAGGTGAACTGGTGGAAACGGCCGATGCAACGACGCTGTTCGAACGCCCGCTGCACCCGTATACGCGCTCGCTGCTGAAGTCGATTCCGTCGCTGCAGGCGCCGGATGAACGGCTTCACGTGATCCGCGGAATGGTCCCTCCGCTGCACCTGATGCCAACGTCAGGTTGCCGGTTTCAGTCGCGCATCGACTGGATTCCCGTCTCCGCGCATGAGGAACGCCCGCAGCTGCGAGAGGTGGAGCCGGGACATTGGGTCCGCTGTACCTGCTATCGCGAGTTCGCGTTGGCAGGCAATGATTCGTCATAGAAGGGAGAGGGCGGGAGCGATGGCCTTGCTGAGGGTGGATCAATTGAAGGTGTATTATCCTGTGCGCAGCGGCCTGCTGCGGCGCACCGTCGATTACGTCAAGGCGGTCGACGGCCTCAGCTTCGAGCTGCAGCACGGGGAGACTTACGGGCTGGTGGGAGAATCCGGCTGCGGCAAGACGACAGCGGGACGAACAATGATCGGGCTGATCCGCGCGACGGCGGGGGAGATCCATCTGGAGGGCGACCGAATCGATCGGTTGTCCGGCCGCGCCTTATCCCGGTATCGCCGAGACGTCCAGATGATTTTTCAAGACCCGTACTCTTCGCTCAATCCGCGGAAGCGGGTGCTGGATATTATTGCCGAACCGCTTCGTAATTTCGAACGGCTGTCTCCGCAGGAGGAGCGGCGGAAGGTGCGGGATTTCGTCGAGAGGGTCGGATTGCATCCGGATTCGGTGTACAAATATCCGCACGAGTTTTCCGGCGGACAGCGGCAGCGGATCGGAATCGCGCGTGCGCTGACGCTCAACCCGAAGCTGATAATTGCGGACGAGCCCGTGTCGTCACTGGACGTGTCCGTACAGGCGCAGGTACTGAATTTTATGAAAGATATTCAACGGGAATTTCGGTTGACTTATTTATTGATCAGCCATGACCTGGGCATCATCCGCCATATGTGCGATCGAATCGGCATCATGTACCGCGGCCGGCTGGTGGAGGAGGGTACGAGGGACGATATTTTCGAGCAACCGCAGCATATTTATGCCAGACGGCTCGTTGCGGCGATTCCGAACCCCAACCCCCGGCAGCGGGATGCGCAGAGGGAACGGCGGCTGCAGGTGGAGCGGGAGTATGAGCAGTTGCGGGAGCAAAGCTTCGATCGGGAAGGAAAGCCGCATCCGCTCAAGCGGTTGACGGAGTCGCATTCCGCCGCATTGTTGTAATAATCGCATGGAAACTTGCTGAAGGGGGGCGTCGGTGATGTGGACTTTTGTTCTGCGGCGGATTGCGATCATGATTCCCCAGTTGTTGCTGCTAAGCGTACTGATTTTCATTTTGGCCAAAATGATGCCCGGAGACGCCCTGACAGGCCAGCTGGCCAGCCACCCGCAGATGGACGCCCGGACGTTGGCGGAGATCCGCGAGAAGCTCGGGCTGAACGATCCGTTCTATGTGCAGTACGCCAGATGGATCGGCGGCTTGCTGCACGGCGATCTCGGGCTGTCTTACATCCACCAGCAGCCGGTGACGACTTTGCTGGGAGAGCGGATTGGCAATACGGTGCTGCTGTCTGCTTGCACGCTGCTCTTTACGTATCTCCTTGCCGTGCCCTTGGGCATCGCGTCGGGGAGATGGACCGATTCGTGGGCGGACAAGCTGATTGTCGGGTACAGTTACGTCAGCTTCGCGACCCCTCTGTTTATTTTTGCTGTTGTCATGTTGTTTGTGTTCGGATTTGAGCTGGGTTGGTTCCCCACGGGCGGAAGTGTCGATATTCAGGTGGCGAAAGGATCTTTCGGTTATTATGCAAACAAGCTCCATCATCTGCTTCTGCCGTCGCTTTCGGGAGCGTTGATCAGTACGGTGGGCATCATTCAATATTTACGCAGCGAAATTGTGGAGACGAAGCTGAAAGATTTCGTGAAGACGGCGAGGGCGAAAGGCATTCCGGAAACGCATATTTATTGGCGCCACATCCTGAGAAATTCGATCATTCCGATCGCCGCTTTCCTGGGGTACGAAATTACCGGTCTAATCGGAGGCTCGGTGTTTCTCGAATCGATCTTCAGCTATCCGGGAATCGGCCAGCTGTTCCTGCAGTCGATTACTCAGCGCGATTACAGCGTCGTGACCGCGCTGGTGATGATTTCCGGGGTCGCGGCGCTGCTCGGTACGTTGTTGTCCGATATTATTCTGAGCCTTGTCGATCCGCGCATTCGGATTGAGCGGCAGTAGGGGGGATCGAAGGTGAGGGTGCTTTGGCGGGAGGTTGTGAACGATCGGCTGGCAATCGGCTCGCTGATTGTGCTTCTGTTGCTGCTTGCCATCGTCTATGCAGCGCCGCTTCTGCTCGATCGGGAGGCCATTGACCGGGTGGATCTGCTGGCGATCTACGAACCGCCGTCGGCGTTGCATTGGCTGGGGACGGATGACGGGGGCAGGGATATTTTCGGCCAACTGTTGATTGGGGCGGGGAATTCGTTCTCCATCGGCCTGGCGGTCACCCTGCTGACGGGCATCGTCGGACTCATGGTCGGCTCGGCGGCGGGGTATTTCGGCGGCATCGTCGACCAAATCGTCATGCGGTTCATCGATTTTATGCTGATCCTTCCTTTTCTGATGCTGATTATCGTGTTCGTGTCGATCACGCCCACCTTCAATGCGACGACGTTCGTGCTGTTGATGAGCGCCTTCCTGTGGACCGGCAAAGCGCGGCTGATTCGCGCCAAGATGCTGGCCGAGC
>JAJFMO010000590.1 GCA_020697475.1 Paenibacillaceae bacterium
TAATTGCGAAGCAGGCTGGTATATTGGCGTAACGGAATATTAATCTTTTTGATTGCAGGCATTCGGGCGTTCCTTTCTGTACAATCGACAGCCGTGATCCGGCTCGGCCAATAGATCAACTGACGAATTCATTGATTTGCTGCTTGCGCCAATAATCCATAAATCGTCCGCCGCCCCGGATCAAGGCTCCGGGACTTCCCGATTCGCTGATTTGGCCTTTTTCCAGAAACACGACCAAGTCGACATGGCGGATAGTCGAAAGCCTGTGGGCGATGATGATTTTTGTGCTCGTTCCCGACCATTCGGCCAGCCGTTGCTGGAAGAGTGTCTCCGTCTCCACATCCAACGCGGAGGTCGGTTCGTCAAGAACAAGGATGGAAGTACGGCGCAGAATCGCCCGCGCGATGCCGATTCGCTGCTTTTGCCCTTGGGAGAGCTTGATGCCCCGTTCGCCCACACGAGTATCGAATTGATCAGGCAGTTGCTCGATAAATTCAAGAGATTGAGACAACTCGGCCGCCAAGCGAATTTCCGAATCGTCGGCTTGCCGTTGACCCACCGTAATGTTTTCCCGCACTGTTCCGTCGAATAAGTAGATGTCCTGCGTTACCGCAGACAGGCAGCCGCGCAAAGATTCCAGCGTATAGTTCTGAATGGGTACGCCGTTAAGGCGAATCGTTCCTTCTTGCGGCGTATACACTCGATAGAGCAGCTTGATAATGGTGCTTTTGCCCCCTCCACTGGGCCCGACCAACGCCATGGAGCAACCGGCTGGCACGCAAAAACTGACGCCCTTCAGAACAGGCGGACTTCCGGGATACGCGAAGGTCACATTTTCAAATTCGATGGTTGGGGGAAAAGGTTGCAGAAGTTGATCTCCGCCTTGATCTTCGGAATCCATCTCCATCGTGTCCAATAAGCTTTCCGCTCCCGCCGAAACTTTCTGCAGAGAGTTAATGATGCCTGTGATATCGGCGAACGGCTCGCTTGCCCGGCCCAGCAGGGTAATGAACGCGACAAGCGCTCCGGGGCCGATCTGGCCGCTCACCATCAGAATCGAGCCGATCCCGATGCCGAACAAGTAGCCGAGCCTCTCCGGAAGAACCCGGAGGAGATCGCGGATCGCCTGCATTTTCTCGATGGCTACCCAAAGTTGGATACCCCGTTCGCAGATCTCGCGGAATCGATGAATGACCGAAGTCTCCAGTTGGTTCATCTTGATCTCGCGCATCCCTGCGAGTGTCTCCCCTAAGTGAAAAAACACTTCTCCGCCGTGCTCTCGCTGTCTGGCTACCAGGTCCTTGAACGATTCCTTTACGGCAAAATTGCTGAGCATCTGCAGAGGTCCGACCAGGAGTGCCACAACCCCGAGAAGCGGGTGCACGTTCAGCAAGTAGACGCCAACCGCCACGAACGAGAAGGGCAGGGCAATCAATTTGAGAATATCGAAAACGATAAAATGTTTAAATACTTCAAGTTCGTTAAACAACAAATTTTTGGAATGCGAGCTGTGCCTGGTTTCGTGCTCACTCAGCGACAAGTCGATCAGCTTCGATAACACGATTTGCCGCATGGCAAACACCACGTTCGTATTGACGATTTGATTGCCTATACGGGCGAACACCGTGCAGACGAGCCCGAGCGCAACGAACCCGATAATTCCGGCCAAGAGTGCGTACAGGTCGTGCCGCGACAGGTGTGTTCCTCCGTCAAAGAGACGTCGGCTCGTTTCGGCCAACATCAACGAAGCGCCTGTGCCCCCGAGCTGGAGTATAATTACGAATAAATACCAGTACTTGTACTTGAGACAAAGATGTAAGAATTGACGAAATCCTCTTCTCCTGACCAACGTCAGGACACTTCGCTTCTTGGTACTCTCCAACGCTTCAACTCCTATAATTCCTATCATGGCCACTTGAGAATGATGAGTTTTGTCGAAGGCTCCATACAATTATTACAGTTCATCCACGAAAAGGAAAGATGCAAGTTTGAGCCGGCGGTGAGCTTCATGCGTTTCGGGCGGAATAAGCGTAGCGGAAACCACAGACCTTATTCGATCTATTTAGAACACTCCGCTCTCCTAACGGAAACCAGCCACAGCGCATTTACTCCCAAATAGCGCCTCTCAGTTCCGCTGCTCATCCAACCCCCGGGTTCTGGCACCATCGCTGCACCTATTCGCTATACTGCGCCGCGTTCGCCGCTCTCTTCTTATTCACTTGCTCCGCGATATTGCCCCGGCGTCTGCCCAACCCGTTGTTTGAACACGTATTGGAAATGGGTGGGGCTTTCGTAGCCGACCAGCTGCGCTATACGTTCCACAGACTCCCGGGTACCGCGCAAGTATTGTTTGGCCGCTTCGATTCGATACTGGATCAAATAGTGAATCGGGGTCATTCCGTATTCGGCTTTGAATACCCTCGTCAAGTGAAAAGGGCTTAAGAAAGCCATTCTGGATAGGGTATCCAAAGAAGTGTTCCGGCTGTAATGTTCCTCAATGTACTGTTTCACCGTCGTTGCCGCGTGGGTTGATTTCTTCTTCCGAGGCGGCGATTGTTCACGGAGGATACCGGAAAGCTTGGCCAACAGGGCAGCCAGTAAATAGCCAACGCTCCAACTGTTGCTCAATCCGACATCCCGGAATTGCTTCTGCAAGTCAAAGAAGCGTTGCTCCAGGATGAAAAAGTCGTTCTTCAACGACCCGTGGGAGAGCAGGGTCAAGAAACATGCCGGGAGGCATCTGGTTGAAATGCAAGCCGGAGAAAGAGAAATGCAAGATGACTAGGGCTTCCGTCGGATCGAAGGTTTCTTCATGCCACATCCCTTGATCGTAGATGACCAATTGCTGCGGGCCAACCTCGTATCGTTGTCCGTCTATGATAACGGTCCCGGTTCCTTGGCAAACAAGCAACAACTGAACTTGGCCTGGATGATTGTGCAATGGTTGGTTGTATGAGCTTCCGGCCTCCACTTTCTTCACCCCGATGGCTTTCAGCTCGGGAATTCGATGCTCGGCGAACAACGGATTCAATGAGGTTTCCCCCCTTTCTCCTACTTCCGTAAAGTATATCATGATTCGGGCAAGCTCATAATCGCAATAATTCGTAGGAAATCAGCAGGAATACGGATAAACAAGCGCGGCGATGTTCGTCTATACTTTTTATCAGGGATTAAATATACAAGTATTGAGAGGAGAAGTGCCTGATGTTCGGGGATAAGAAAATAAGCAATATTCAAGAAGCCATGGCCGCCTTGGGAGCGACGGAGGACTTGCTGACAGCCGATGAAAAAAGCTCACTGGATGAGAAGGGGTTCGTGATCTTTCGCAATGTGGTGGAACCCGAATGGCTCGAACGGATGCGCGAGGTTTATGAGCAGCTGATGGCGAAGGAAGGGCAAAGCGCAGGCACAGAATTCGGGCAGGAGAAGGGGACTCGCCGTCTGGCCGACTTGATCAATAAAAACCCGGTCTTCGATCGGGCGTACACTATTCCCAAAGTGCTGGCCGCGGTTTATTATGTACTTAAACGCGAGTTCAAAGTATCCAATATGAACGGAAGGGACGCCATACCGGGAGAGGGCAATCAAGGCTTGCATATGGATTTTAATTACATACCGGGGGAACCTTTTCACGCGGTGACCTGTTTGTTGATGCTGGACGATTTCACTCCGGATAACGGGGCGACGCGAGTTGTGCCGGGCACGCACAGGCTGGGAATCAATCCGAGGCGCGATTGGGCGGACAAGGCTGCGGCCTGGGAGCCTCATCCGGACGAAGTGATTCTGACCTCGCCGGCCGGATCGGTGGGAGTGATGATCAGCCATCTGTGGCATGGAGGGACGCAAAACCGGACGAACGG
>JAJFMO010000087.1 GCA_020697475.1 Paenibacillaceae bacterium
AACTGGGGCTCTCGGACAACACGCTGATCTTCTTCTTGAGCGACCACGGCGACTTGATGGGGGACAAAGATTTGCTCAAGAAAGGCGCTTACTTCTATGAGCCATGCGCCCACGTGCCGTTTTTGATGAAGCTTCCCGGCGTTATTCCAGCCGGAGTCAGACGGTCGCCGCTGATCCAGCCGCATGACATCGCCGCCACCTGTCTGGCCGCCGCCGGAATCGACGGCGACTTAATCGCCGAATGGATGCCGCATGCGCAGAACTTGCTGCCCCTGGCTGCTAACGAAGATGCCTCCGCCGGCGCCCGTGACCATGCGGTAACGGTTTACCGCAACTGCATCAACTGGGAGCCGCCGATTCATTGCACGATGTTCCGCGACGACCGCTATAAGCTGAACGTCTACCACGACAACCGCCTATCCGGCGGCCAAGGCGGCGAGTTGTACGACATGGAGGCCGACCCGCTGGAAACCGACAACTTGTGGAATAGCCCGGCGCACCAAGAAACGAAGCAGAAGCTGCTGTTCCGGCTGTTCGATTGGACCGTTGACCAAGAGCATACATACCGCCAAGGAGGCGAACAACGATGATCCATGAACATCCGCAACGCATTCGGCCGCTGGCCAATGACTACGTCAAAGTATACGAGTCGCCCGACGCGGCTCGCGTCTATGCCTACAGTCCGGGCATCGCCGTCCTCCCAAGCGGCCGTCTGGTCGCGACGATGGACATGACCGGCCCCGGCATCGACGACATCCCCGGGCCCAAACGCGTCATCGAGCACGGCTACCTCTGGTTCGGCAAAGTGTTCGTCTCCGACGACAGCGGCCGTACTTGGACGCACAAAACCGACTTTCCGTTCATGCACGCCCGACCATTCGTGGCCGGGAAGAGCCTGTACGTGCTCGGCCATTGCAACGTCTTGATGATCATCCGCTCCGATGACGACGGCGAAACGTGGAGCGAGCCGGTTGCCTTGTCCGAGTCCCAAGTATGGCACCAGGCGCCGTCAAACGTACATTATGCCAAAGGCAACATTTATCTCGTCATGGAGCGGATCACGAGCGAAGTCGAAGGCTGGCCGGTCAGCGTCATGGCGCCGGTACTGATGCGGGGGAACGTTGACGCCGACTTGACCGTGCGCGACAACTGGACGTTCGCGTCCGAGATGATCTTTCGCGACACCATTCCCGACTCCGAGCTTGATTGGTTCGGCGCCCCGTTCCTCCCGACAAAGCGCGGGGAGACGCTGTATTTGAACCCGAAACGCAAGACACAATCGATGGGCTGGCTGGAAACGAACGTCGTCCAATTCGTCGACGATACCCACTATTTCTATGACCCGAGCGGGCGTACATTCCACTTGTGGATGCGGGCGAATACACTCAGCACCGGGTACGGGGCGATCGCCAAGGTGGTGGAGAACGACGACGGCACGATGACGACGATGCTGGAAACCGCTCCATCCGGGCGAAAAATGGTGTTCATTCCGCTGCCCGGCGGGCAGATGAAGTTTCATATCCTATACGACGAGCCGACGAAGCTGTATTGGCTTCTCAGCACGCAGGCGACCGACAGCATGACCCGGGCGGAGCTGTTACCGGACGATCGCTTTTGGACTCCGAATAACGAACGGCATCGGTTGCAGCTGCATTTTTCGAAAAATTGTATCGATTGGTGTTTCGCGGGCATCGTGACGATGACCGATTCGGCGCTGCAGACGCGCAATTATGCGAGCATGGCGATCGACGGCAACGATCTCATCGTGCTAAGCCGTTCGGGAGATGAACGGTCGGTTTCGGCTCACAACGGCAACTTGATCACGTTTCACCGCATCCACGATTTTCGCGGCCTCGTGTACTAAGGAGGAGGAGACTATGAGCGAACAACAGGAACATAATAACGAACGCCAGAACGAACGCAAGTTGTCGCATAGCGACTTGCTGCAACTGAAGCGGTGGAATACGCCGACGATCTATAACGGATGGGAGCAAATAACGGCGGAAGATCGGCGGACGCACTTTAATTTGGAAGAGACGCGCGACTTCATGCCGCAGATGGGGCCGATGGTCGGCTACGCCGTGACGGTCGTGTGCGAGCCGGGCAACCCCGAGCATCAGCGGCTGCACCCGGACAACGTAAGAGCGTATCGCGAGTACGTGGCAAGCATCCCCGGGCCGAAAATCGTCATCGTGCAAGACCTGGATAAGCCGCGTGTGCTCGGCTCGTATTGGGGCGAGGTGAACGCCAACACCCACCGGGCGCTCGGCTGCGTCGGCACGATAACCGACGGAGCGGTGCGAGACGTCGACGAGATGTGCAACGCCGGGTTCAAAGCGCTAGCGGCGCGCATGTGCGTCGGCCACGCCTACAGCTGGCCGGTGCGCTGGAACTGCGAAGTCGAGGTATTCGGCTGCCGCGTCCGACCTGGCGATCTGATCCACGCCGACAAGCACGGTTTCCTGGTCATCCCTGAGGCGGATCAGGGGCGGATTCTGGAGGCATCGACGTTCATGGATGCGAATGAATGCCGCACCGTAATTGAAGCGGGGCGTAATGCCGCGGGGCTCGCGATGAGCGAAATATTGGATCGCATGCAGGCGGCGGGAGAGAAGTTCTCGGCGGAGGCCAAGCAGAAATTCGGACGGTCGGGGGAATGGTGAGCGTACTGGAATGATGAGCGTACGGGAAAGGTAAGGCAGGAGTGGAGAGCAACGTTTTTATTTTTACAATAGATAAATAGACGGAGATGAAACCAACATGGAACAAATTCCTGACGGCGTATGGCCGACAATGATTACGCCTTATACGGAATCGAACAAGATCGATTATCGGGCGTTGGAAGCGATGGTGGAGTGGTACATCAAGCGCGGGGTGGACGGCTTGTTCGCCGTGTGCCAATCGAGCGAGATGTTCTTGCTGAGCTTGGAGGAGCGGGTGGAGTTGGCTCGTTTCGTCAAACAAGCGACGGCCGGGAAAATTCCGGTCATCGCCTCGGGTCATATTTCCGATTCCGAAACCGAGCAATGGCGGGAAATCGAGCGGATTGCAGAGACCGGCATCGACGCGTTCGTTCTTGTCAGCAACCGATTGGCAGCGGAGGATGAGAGCGATGACGTTTGGATGCGCCGCGCAGAGGCGATTTTGCGGCGTTTTCCCGAAGTGCGGTTCGGCATCTACGAATGCCCGGCCCCTTACAAACGGCTGCTCACCCCGCAAATGATGCAATGGTGCGCTTCGACCGGCAAATTTCTGTTTTTGAAGGACACTTGCTGCGATCTTGCGCAAATGAAGGAAAAATTGGCCGCAGTCAAAGGGACCAAACTAAAGCTGTTCAACGCGAATTCCACAACGGTGCTCGGTTCGCTTAAGGCGGGCGCTGCGGGATTTAGCGGAGTGATGGGTAATTTTCACCCGGAGCTGTACGGTTGGTTAGTGCGGAATTGGCGGAGCGAACCGGAGAAAGCCGAATTGGTGCAGTCGTTCCTCGGAACCGCTGCGCTGATCGAGCGGCAGCTCTACCCGGTGAATGCCAAATATCATATGCAGCTGTGCGGGCTGCCGGTAAATCTGCACTGTCGCAATAAAGACGCGAGTGGGCTTACCCCGACGTTGAAGCTGGAAGTGGAGCAAGTGAAGCGGATGGGCGAGCATCTGTGGGAGACGATAGCCGATAAGAAAGCGGTTGGGCGGTAAGCACAGCTTGAATATTTTTCATTACTAAAAAAGGGAGAGGTCAAACATGCTACGTAAATCGATGTTGGTCATTCTATCTGCAATTATGGTTCTGGTCTTCGCCGCGTGCGGCGGTGGGAGTGGGGCGAAGGAAGGAACCGGTGCGGCAGGCGACCAGGGGCAAGCTTCCGGTCAGGTTGATATGGCTAAACCGGCCAACCCGGATCCGGTGACGCTTACTTTTTATTTCAACACGGTGCTGGACGATTACGACAAATATGTCGGCCAGTATGTGAAGAAGAAATTTCCTTTCGTGACGATGAATATTGTGCAGAAGGAGAAGGGCAAGGAACTGACCGATCTGATCACCGCAGGGGAAATTCCCGACATCGTGTGGGAAGGGTTGACTAATATTCGCGGTTCTTTGGAGCTCAATTTGCCGATGGATTTAACGGCGGTAGCGAAGAAGCAAAAGTTCGACTTCGGCAAGTACGACCCGACGATCGTCGACAGCATCAAATCGTACTCCGAGCATGGCGAGATCTATTACTTGCCGTTTAACGTGCTTTATTTTGCGGCACAGTACAATAAAGACATTTTTGACAAATTCGGGGTTCCGTACTTGAAAGACAATATGACTTGGGACGAGATGATCGAGGTCGGGAAGCGGATGGCCCGCAACGAAAGCGGCGTCCAGTACACGGGCTTGCAGATCAACAACACGAACCGGATTCAGACTCAGTTGTCCAACTCTTATGTCGATTCGAAGACGAGCAAGGCGAATTTTCAAACCGACGGTTGGAAAAAAATGCTGGAGCTGCTGAAGACGGTGCAAGCGCCGCCCGGGCAGCCTGTGATCACGAAGCTCAACACGGCAGTGGTGAACTTCTACGACAACAAGACACTGGCGATCTCTCCGGATATTTTCCCTCTGCAGAACAGGGATATGGCAGCCGTGGAGAAGCAGGGGCTGAAGTGGGGCGCCGTGACGTTCCCCGTCTTTAAAGACAGACCGGGCATCGGGCCGGGCGTGTTCTCCGACGGTTTTTATGTGCCGAACGGCAGCAAGCATGTGGATTTGGCGTTCCAGATTATATCGTACTTGTCGTCCGATCCCGAGGTGCAGCTAGCCGCGACGAAAGACGGGCGGGTGAGCGGTTTGAAGGATGCGTCGATTCGCAAGCACGCGTTTGAGAACAATCCGGCGGCGAAAGGCAAAGATTTCAGCAATATTTTCAATATTAAATTTGCTCCTCCTTATTACTCAACGCAGTATGACAAAGACGGTCTGGGCATCATTAATAAGAAGGTAACCGATTATATCAACTCGAAGAGCGATGTGAACACGTTGCTGCGCCAAGCGGACGATGAGCTCAATCAGAAGATCGCGGAGAAGAAAAGTCAATGAATGAGTTCGATGCCGGTGAAAAAGGTTCGGGAGAAAGCGCCGCATCGGACAGCGGAATTGTGAGCCGCAGGCGAGTGTTGGCGGCGCTTGGGACGGTCGGGCTGGCCGCTGGGATCGGCGGTGTAGCCGGGGCGGTCGTGTCCCGGTTCAGCTCCGGCGGTGCCGGGGGTGCAGGGTTAGACAAGAAGGAGGAGGCGGCGGGAATTTGGAACGCCGCCTCCTTCGGCGCGCGCGGGGACGGTGTGGCCGATGACACAGTGGCGCTACAGGCGGCGTTCGACGCCTGTGCCGGGCGCGGTGGGATCGTATGGATTCCTCCCGGGCGATACGTCTGTACGGATACGCTTGTGATCCGTTCAGGCGTTACGGTGCGTGGGGCGGGGCTCGATCAGTGGGTGCCGTCCGCTCAGAACATTGTCAAGCAGGACGATCGCGGCACGCACCTCGTATTTACGGGCGTTGGTCCGAAGAAGCATTCGCTATATGGAGTGACGAGTGTGAGCACGGGCGGTGGAGTTCGAGACAATCCGGAAACGCCGGGGTCGCCATATGAGTTGACGAATTTTTACGAAGCGGATGCGGCGGACAACAAGCCGGCGACACAGCGGAAGTTTTCTGTGGCGGTGCTGGTGGAGAACGCGGCGAACTGTGGCATCGGCGGCTTGCGGATCACCCACAGCTTCCGGGGGATCGATGCATTCAACAGCGCGACCGATCCGGGGCTGGGCGACGAATGGGACATCGGCTTGTGGGTCAAGAACAGCTCTCAAGGCCGGTATGAATTGCTGCAGACGGTCGGCTACTGGCGAATGTATGGCGTCTTGGTCACGAGCATGAACGAGTCTGCCAAAGGGAATGACGTGCCAACGGCGGAAAGCAATCATTGGGAACAGTGCGTGATGAACGGCAAGGTTGGGCTTGGGTTTCGCAGCGGCGACGTGTATCGGTGCGTCGGTGTGACCGGTGATTCGGTGCGATTGGCATGGTCGGCGAGCAACCCGTTTCCGGCGGACGGGGGCAAGTTTCGGGTTGGATCGGACACGTACTCCTATGGGAGCGCGGCGAGGGTGGATGAGAGTGTGCTGGAGCTGAAAGAGGTTAGTCCGAGCCCGTCGAAGGGCGGTGTTAAAGCCGGCAGCGAAATACGCACCTCGGCGTCCAACTTCGGCTTTGCCGGGACGATCGTGAGCGATTGCTACATTGCCGGTTTCGATCACAGCAGCGGTGTCGTCTGCACGAACTCTGCCTTGGCTGCGCCGTTTCGCACGCCGTCGAGCTGTCTGGAAATTTCAGGCGAGCCGGTGCGCGGGTTAAACTTTATCCACTGCACGATCCAGACGCGCGAGGAAGTGTTGTTGCACCTGCACGATGCGCGGGACATCGAGTTTTTCGGTTGCTACTTCGAGTCCAAGACAGCCCGCTCGAAGATCGGTTCGTCGTTCAACGCGCCTGCCGGCGCGAGAATGATCGCCTCCCCGTTCGTCGGCAACAGCAAAGCTCCGGCGCCGGCGGGCGAGACGAACGGGCTCGTCTTTGCGCGCTGCACCGGCACGGACTCGGTGATTTGCCGCCAGCCTTTGTTTAAGCGCACGGGGAAGACGCGTTTTGCTGCGGACAGCGGCTTGTTTACCCCGCGCGGCTTTGTCGACGATCAGCTGACTGGCGGGCAGATCGAAGGGCAGCTGCCGGTACGGCTGCCCAAGAACAAGTCGCTTGTTGTATATGACGACAACGGCAACAAGCTCGCGACCCTCGGCTACAACGAGACGGGCGAGCTCGATCTGCGCTCCGGCGGTGGCAGCGTGCGGCTGCGTACGAATACGGCGACGCGGCTGCTGGTCACCGAGAGCGACATCCGCGCATACGGCCCCATCGTGCCCGACGCCGACCGCAGCCGCGATCTTGGCGCGAGCGACCGGCGCTGGAACGACGTCTATGCGGCCGGAGGCGTCATCACGACGTCCGATGCGCGGGCGAAGGAGGCGATCCGGCCGCTCTCGGACGGGCTCGGGCTTGAGCTGATCGGCAAGCTGCGACCTGTTGTATATAAGTATGAGGAGGATGGTTCTTCAACCACCCCGGTTCAACGCGACCATTTCGGCTTAATCGCCCAAGAAGTGAAATCGGCGCTCGACGACCTCGGCGTAGACGCAGGCGCTTACGTATATGACGAGCGCACTGACCAGCATGCCTTGCGTTACAGCGAATTCGTGCCGGTGCTGATCAAAGCGGTGCAGGAGCTGCAAGAAGAAGTGGAGCGCCTTAAGGCGCAGCTGCAGGAGCGGGGCGACGGACCGGAGTAAGTTAATAACCTATTCGATTTGACTATAGGGGCGGGCGTACCAAGGCCGAATTCGGCCTTAAACGACGTAGATGCCCCACTCCATGGTGCTCCAAGGCCAATTTCGGCCTTAAACGGTGCAAACTCTTCACTCCGTGGCGGACCAAGGCCGATTTCTGCCTTAAACGGTGCAACCGCCTCACTCTGTGGCGCACCAAGGCCGAATTCGGCCTTAAACGGCGCAGATGCCCCACTCCGTGGTGCTCCAAGGCCGAATTCGGCCTTAAACGGCGTAAATGCCCCACACCGTGGCGCACCAAGGCCGAATTCGGCCTTAAACAGCGCAACCGCCCCACCCCGTGGTGCTCCAAGGCCGAATTCGGCCTTGTTTTCAAGAGCACCCCCCAAAGCCCGCCAACTTTTTTCTCGTCAACCTAAGCAACGTTCGGGTATAATGGGATGGACTACGAAACGGAAATGGAGCTTGCGCCTGACATGTCCCTGAAAAACCCGTTCTCCTCCTTGTCTGACATCTCCCCGAAAACCCGAGACTGGATCATCCTGATCGTCTTCTTTCTGTTCGTCGGCCCGGGTCCGGCCATGTTCATCCTGAACAAATACACCATATCGCTGTTCCCGCTTTGCAGCTTCGTCTTCGTTGTGTGGCTGCTGCGCAAAGATATCGCCTCCGCCTCGTTCGACGCGTTGCTTAAAAATCGCGCCACATACAGCTACGCCTTCTTCGCGCTGAAATATTCGATCTTCGCTCATGCGATCACTACTATTGCCTTGAAGCCACCGATCGACTTGCCGGAGAGAGACCTGCTTGGCACGTATGTGATTTTTGCGTTCTATATGATCGTCATCGGTCCGATTATGGAAGAGCTCGCTTATCGCAAAGTCATATTCGGCTTCCTCAACAACAAGTTCGGCTTCTGGGCCGCTGCTATCGTTTCCTCGGTCATCTTCGCCGCCGCGCATTTCAGTTGGCAGCGCGCACCCGCCTATTTCGCCGTAGGTATGCTGCTTTGTCATGTTTATCGCAAATCCGGTTCCTTGACGCCGGCCATAATGGCGCACATGAGCCTGAACTTCATTTCCATTCTGGTCAGTACGCTGCGGGGGTAAAAACATCATGAAACAACCAGAAACGTTATCCGAACGATCCACGCCATCCGTTTCATCCGTCCTCGCACAACCGGAGACGAATTACCGCATACCGCTCTTTTGCCTGGTTACTCTGCTGTTCTGGTTCTCGATGTACACATGCGTGCCCATCCTGGCCGCTTACACCGAATACTTGGGCGCCTCCCACCAGACGGCGGGCTTGATCGTCGGCATGTACGGCCTAAGCCAAATGCTGCTGCGCATTCCGGTCGGTATCGCCTCAGACCGCTTTCATAAGCGCAAGCTGTTCATCCTGTTCGGCATCTTGTTCTCGATTTTTGCAGGTGCAGGCATTATCGTGACTCATCACTTGACCTGGATCCTCATTCTTCGGGCGCTGGCCGGCGCGGCGGCGGCTACCTGGGTCGATTTCACGATTCTGTTCACCAGCTACTATCGCAAGGAAGAAACGACGCGCGCGATCGGCACGATTTCCGTATATAACAACTTGGGTCAAATGCTCGGCATCTTATGCGGCGGCTGGTTTGCCGATCGCTTCGGTTGGGACGCGTCTTTCCTGATCGGCGCTGCCGTCGGCTTCGCCGGCCTTATCCTGGCGTTTTTCCTGGTGGAAAAATTCGATCCTGATGCGCAGAAAATTACGGCTCGAGGAGTCATTGAAGTGGCCGGAGACAAGACGCTGCTCACCGTGTCGTTTTTATCCATCGTGTTTCAAATATTAAGTTTTGCCACCGTCTTCGGTTTCACCCCGGTTTATGCTGAATCGCTCGGCGCCGGCAAATTCGACATGGGGCTGCTCACCTTCGTATCCACACTGCCTACCGCAGTAGCGGCATGGATCGGA
>JAJFMO010000591.1 GCA_020697475.1 Paenibacillaceae bacterium
ATGCGGCTGGCGGTTTTGCTTTGTCCTGCTCCTAAGTATTGGGAGACAGCGACACTTGTTCCAATCCCGACAAATCCGAACATAATGATGCAAAAAATGATCATTTCGTTGGCCAGCCCGACTGCGCCGGCCGTCTCGTCTGAAATGCGGCTTAGCATAAAAACATCGGACGTGCCCAGCATCATGTGCAGTACGGAATCGGCCAATATCGGCCAGGTGATGGAGAAGAGGCGAAGCTTTTTCCAGGATGGATTAGAAATTTTCTCAGTTGCTGTATCGTTCATTCGTGATGCGACCTTCCTGATTCACGGGGATTTTTCGATGAATGCAACAGTGAATATTATGCCACCTCGAAGCTTCTGTGTCTATTTGATTTTTTTGAGGGTGTAAAGGGCAGGGGCGTCATTATTCATATAAATTCGAGTCAGGAAAAAAACATGAACCATGGGAAAATATCACCGGGTACTTTCGACGAATGAATGAGCTAATATTTAATAAAAGCGAAAGGAGAAGTGAAGCCATGGGAGAGCGGCCGAATTTATTATTTATTCTCACCGACGAGCAGGCCTACAATACGATGAAAGCTTACGGGAACGACTTGATCGAAACGCCGAACATGGACAGGCTGGCGGCCGACAGTATCATTTTTGACAGAGTCTACTGTACTTGGCCGGTTTGCACACCGTCCCGCGGAACGATCATGACGGGCTTGTATCCCCACAAACATGGTTGTATCGGCAACAATGTCGGGTTAAGTCCGGACATTCCGTGCCTGACGGAAATAGCGGATTTGCCAAGACACCGCAAAGCGTATTTCGGCAAATGGCATCTTGGCGATGAGATTTTCAAACAGCGCGGGTTTGATGAATGGGTCAGCATTGAAGATTACGTGTATCGCAAATATTGCTCTCCGGGTAAGGACGCCGATGAGCACAGCAGCTACCATCAATTTCTCACGGCGAACGGCATCGAGCCAAATCAAGTTACGGAGGACGGTTATGCTTATTTTGACCGCCACTATAGTGCAAGACTGCCTGAGGCTTATAGCAAGCCGAAATTTTTGGCCGACGAGGCCATTCGCTTCATCAAGGAAAACAAAGATCAACCTTTCGTGCTTTATGTCAATTTCCTGGAGCCGCATATGCCTTACACCGGTCCTCGCGATAACCAATACGACCGAAGCGTGATCCCGTTTCCTCCCAATTTCAGGCATCGGGTGGACGACCGCCATCCATCAAGCGAGCGGGCTAGGAAGTACCTGGAGCAAGGGTTTCAAGGAGCCAAGCTCAGCACAGACGACGATTGGCGGGAGATGATCGCCCGCTATTGGGGATTGGTCAGTCTGGTGGACACCCATTTGGGGCGTATTCTTGATACGCTTAAAGATTGCGGCTTATACGACGACACCATAACCGTGTTCACAAGCGACCATGGAGACATGATGGGCAGTCACGGCTTATTGGAGAAAGGAGCCATGTTCGAGGAAGCGATCCGCGTTCCGCTTCTCTTAAGAGGACCCGGGCTTCCGTCCGGCGTCCGGGTCGGTGCGCAATTCAGCCAAATCGACCTCGTTCCGACATTGCTTGAGATGTTAGGCGTTCCACGCGCGGAACATCTGCAAGGGCAAAGCTGGCTTGCCGGATTGCACAATATGGAGCCATACCCGGAGCGTGACATCTTCGTTGAGCTGCACAAACCCGATCAAGGATGGACTAGAGCAGTTCTGACCCCTGACCGTTGGAAATATATCGATAGGGCGACGGGGCCGAACGAATTGTATCAATTGCAGGACGATCCTTATGAAATGAACAATTTGGCCGAGTTCCCGTCAGCCGAGAAGACGCTGATTATTCAGGAATTGTGCAAGAAGATTGAGCAATGGCAAAAATCATGAGTCTAAAAAATATTGTTGGTTTACACGTTTTCGTCGGAATTATACGATTATCGTAAGGGCTTACATATCACATCGGAAAAGGGAGGTGGAGGAACAGTGTCGAAACTGGCGTCCCGAGCAGAAAGCAACGGCAGGCCTGGGAGAGCGCTTGCAAAATCGCTGTCCAGGCAAGCAAGGAGAAAATACGTCAAAGGGATGTTAAGGAAGGACGCCTATTTATATGTGATGCTCATACCGGGTATCGTGTTCTATATTATCTTTCATTACATTCCCATGTATGGACTGCTGATCGCGTTCAAAAATTTTGAATTGAGAAAAGGAATACTGGGGAGCCCGTGGGTCGGATTCAAATATTTCCGGCAGTTTTTCGATTCGCCCGACGCATGGGATGTCATTCGCAACACGTTGACCATCAATCTGTTGGAACTGGTGCTTGTGTTTCCGGCGCCGATCGTCCTTGCCGTATTGTTGAACGAGCTGCGCCTTCAGGCGTTCAAGCGCTTCATTCAATCCGTCAGCTATATGCCGCACTTCTTGTCCACCGTCGTGGTGGTCGGAATGGTTGTCAATTTCTTGTCCCCTCACGACGGCGTCGTGAACGTGATCTTGCAGAAGGTGTTCGGGATAGAGCCGACTTATTTCATGGGAGAAGCCGCATGGTTCAAGCCGGTCTATATTGCATCGGATATATGGCAAACGACCGGTTGGGGTTCGATCATTTATATTGTGGCAATCACCGGTATCGATCCAACCTTATACGAAGCGGCCAAAATTGACGGAGCGAGCCATGAAACCGCGGATGTCATCTCATCCTATGTGTACCGCAAAGGACTGCTTGACGCCAACTTCGGCTTCGCCGCTGCTGTCGGCTTGTTTCAATCCGTCATCGGATTCATCATGGTTGTCTTGACGAATCAGGCAGCCAGGAGATTCTCATCAACAAGTCTCTGGTAGGGCGAATGGAGTGAAGGAACGATGAAAATCAAACAAAGTGCGGGTTCGCGGCTGTTCGACATCACCAATATCCTTCTCATGCTGGCGCTTGCGGCGACCACGATTTATCCGATTATTTACGTCACAGCCGTGTCGTTCAGCAACATCGGGTTTGTTTCCAAGGGTGAAGTATTCCTGTGGCCGAAAGGCTTTACTTTGGAGGCCTATCAGGTCGTATTCTCCGACCATTCCATCTGGCAAAGCTATTGGAATACGATCCGTTATACTGTGATGCAGGTTTTATTCACTCTTACCTTCACCTCACTGACAGCTTATCCGTTATCCAAGCAACGCTTGCTGTGGCGAAAAACGATCCTGTTGTTTATCGGCTTCACGTTGTTATTTAACGGCGGACTGATCCCCACTTTCTTGCTGATCAAGAAGCTAGGCATGCTCAACACAATGTGGGCGCTTGTTATACCTGGTGCTGTGAATACGAT
>JAJFMO010000088.1 GCA_020697475.1 Paenibacillaceae bacterium
GACACCGGCTCGCTCGGCATCGGCGGCGGACTGGCTGCCGCAGCGATCTTGACCAAGTCCGAGCTGCTGCTTATCTTGATCGGCGGCGTCTTCGTCATCGAGATGCTTTCCGTCATCATTCAAGTCATTTCGTTCAAAACCCGCGGCAAACGCGTGTTTCGCATGAGCCCGATTCACCACCACTTCGAATTGGTCGGCTGGTCCGAATGGCGGATCGTCGTCACCTGGTGGATCTGCGGCTTGCTGCTCGCGGCAGCTGGACTCTACATTAGCGAGGTGCTCTAAATTCATGAATCATCCGCGCGACTACCGGGGCAAGAAAGTCATTGTCCTCGGACTGGCCCGAAGCGGCGTCGCTGTAGCGAAGCTGTTTCATACGTATGAAGCGTTAGTCTTGGTCAACGATCGCAAAGACCGTCAATCATGCCCTGAGGCCGACGAACTCGAGTCTCTGGGTATTTCTGTGATTTGCGGTTCGCACCCAAGCGATTTGATCGATGCCGATACCGCCCTGATTGTCAAAAATCCGGGCATTCCCTACTCGATCGATCCGCTTAAAAAAGCGGCTGAGTTGGGGTTGGAAGTGGTGACCGAGGTCGAGGTCGCCTGGCATATTTGTCCGGCGCCGATCATCGGCATTACCGGCTCCAACGGCAAGACGACGACGACCACCTGGATCGGCCGCATTCTGGAAGAGCAAGGCTTGCAACCGATCGTCGCAGGCAACATCGGCGTCCCGCTGTGCGAAGCGGCGCAGGAGGCGGAACCGGACAACAAGATGGTGATCGAGCTGTCCAGCTTCCAGTTGAAGGGCACGCGCGACTTTCGTCCGCGCATCGCCTGCTTGCTCAACGTGTACGAAACCCATCTGGACTATCATGGCACGATGGAAGATTATATCGAGTCCAAGGCCAAGCTGTTCGCCAATCAAACGCCGGACGACATCGCCGTGCTGAACGAGGACGACGAAGCGTGCCGCAGGCTGAAGCCGTACATAAGCGCCCGCATTTTCCCGTTCTCTTACTCTTCCGCACTCGATTACGGCGTCTATCTCGAAGCCGGCGAGCAAGGCCGCTGCATCGTTTACCGCGACCACGAGGGAAGCAGGCATGAGATCCTTCCGACATCGCAGCTCGGCATCCCCGGAGAATACAACATCGAGAACGCCATGGCGGCAGCGGCTGTGGCAATCGGCGCCGGAGCAAGCACCGAGACGATCGCCCGCGTGCTGCAGCAATTCCGCGGCGTGGAGCATCGCCTCGAATTCGTCGCTTCAATCGCCGGAGTCGACTATTTCAACAACTCCAAGGCGACCAACGCCGTGGCCACAGTCAAGGCGATCGAGGGGTTCGACCGCCCGGTCGTGCTGATCGCCGGCGGCTTGGAGCGAGGCTTGGACTTCAGAGAATTGGCTCCATTTTTCACCACAACGGTCAAAGCTCTTGTCACACTCGGAGAGACGCGGGAGAAATTGGCTGCGCTCGCTCGCGAGGCGGGGTTGGCAAACGTCAAAACGGTCGATACTGGCAGTAACGCGGAAAACACACTGGACGAAGCGGTGAAGCAAGCCCGCGCGTTCGCTGAACCGGGGGATGTCGTCTTGCTCTCTCCGGCCTGCGCCAGCTGGGACATGTTCGAATCGTATGAAGAGAGGGGAAGCATGTTTAAGCGGTCGGTGCATAACCTTTAAGAAGGGAGCCGATTGCTTGTTCTTCCGCTTCATGCGGCCAAATCTGACAAGCTATCGCCCGGACGGTTCGCGTCCGAGATAGCGGCACGGCTCCACTTTTTCGTTTATGTAAAGAGGTGTCGTGTATAATGGCCAAGGCGCGTTCCGCCCCGGATGTATGGATGATTGTCGCTACTTTGTCGATTCTCGTGATCGGCGTCGTAATGGTGTACAGCGCCAGCGCGGTGTTGTCGTTCCGCGAATTCGGCGATTCCTGGTACTATTTGAAGAGACAGCTGTTTTTCGCCCTGCTCGGGCTGGTCGCCATGTACGCGACGATGAACACCGACTATTGGGTGTGGAGGAAATACGCCAACCTTGGACTGTTGATCTGCTTCGCCTTGCTGCTCATCGTGCTCATCCCCGGCATCGGGGTCATTCGCGGCGGGGCGCGCAGTTGGCTTGGGTTGGGGTCGTTCGGCATTCAGCCGTCCGAGTTTATGAAGATGGGCATGATCATTTTTTTGGCCAAAATGTTATCCGAGCGCCAATCGGGCATTACGTCGTTCGTCAAAGGCTTGCTTCCTCCGCTCATGTTCGCCGGGTTGGCGTTCGGCTTGATCATGCTGCAGCCTGACCTCGGCACCGGAGTCGTGCTGGTCGGGGCATCGGTGCTGATCATCTACGTGGCCGGCGCGCGAATGCTGCACATGTCGTGGTTCGCCTTGGCCGGACTCGCAGGCTTCGCCGGACTGATCGCAGCCGCGCCCTACCGTTTGCAGCGGATTACCGCGTTCCTCGATCCTTGGAAGGATCCGCTTGGAGCCGGCTACCAGTCGATTCAGTCGCTTTACGCGATCGGCCCCGGCGGGCTCGTCGGACTGGGACTCGGCATGAGCCGGCAGAAGTACAGCTACTTGCCGGAGCCGCAAACCGACTTTATTTTTTCCATCATCGCGGAAGAATTGGGGTTCATCGGCGGGGCGCTCGTCCTGATCCTGTTCACCATCCTCGTGGTGCGAGGCGTTCGGACGGCGATGACCGCTCCCGATACGTTCGGCAGCCTGCTCGCGGCGGGGATTGTCGGGATGATCGCCATCCAGGTGATGATCAATATCGGCGTCGTGATCGGGATGTTCCCGGTAACCGGCATTACGCTTCCGCTGATCAGCGCGGGAGGGTCGTCGCTTACGCTGATGCTGACGTCTCTCGGAATTTTGCTGAATATTTCGCGTTACACCAAATAGCCTAGGGGGGTTGGCATCCCACTACACTTCTAGGCGATTGTCACACTCTATTCCGATTCGACATAGACTGCACTATGAACGCGGCAGTCAATCAAGGAACCGTTAGTGTCGCCTGAGATTTTTGCGTAAAGGAGGTTGCCCATGAACGTGCAACAAGCAGCCAGAGCCCTGCAGTCCGCGCAGGTAGGCGAGATCGGATTGAATAAACCGCTAGCGCCCTTCACCACGTGGAAAATCGGCGGTCCGGCCGATCTGTTGATCGTCCCGAAAGATAAAGAACGTCTTGCAGTTGCGCTCTCCATCCTGCGCCGTTACAACGTCCCGTGGATGGTGATCGGCCGCGGCTCGAATATGCTCATCACAGATAAAGGAGTGCGCGGAGCGGTCATCAAGCTCGGAAAACTGCTCGATTACGTTCACTTCGAAGGCGAGACGGCTTATGTTGGCGGAGGCTATTCGCTGATCAAGCTGTCGGCTGTGGCCAGCAGGCGCGGGTTGTCGGGTCTGGAATTCGCAGGGGGAATTCCCGGCAGCGTGGGCGGCGCCGTTTACATGAACGCGGGGGCGCACGGTTCCGATATGTCGCGCATCGTTCAACATGCCGAGGTTATGCTGGATAACGGCGAGTTGGTCGTATGGAAAGCGGAAGATTTGGGGTACAGATACAGACATTCGATTCTGCAGGAAAAGTCGGGGATCGTAACGGAGGCGACGCTTAAGCTGAGCCAAGGCGATCCGAAGGCGATCGATCGTGCGCGCGCCGAATTTCGCGAACGCCGCCTCGCCACCCAACCGCTGCAGCTCGCCAGCTGCGGCAGCGTCTTTCGCAATCCTCCGGACCATCATGCCGCCAAGTTGATTGAGGAAGCAGGCTTGAAAGGCCTGCGCGTGGGGGGAGCCCAAGTGTCGCCCTTGCACGCGAACTTCATCATCAACACCGGACGCGCCTCGGCCATGGACGTCATCGCACTGATTGAACAGGTTCAAGCGAAGGTGCTGGAGAAATTCGACATCCGGCTCGTGCCTGAAGTGCTGATGGCGGGCGAACGGTAAGGAGGCGTCGGGATAGTCTTCCCTGACGCTTCCCACATCGGAGGTGAGACATTGGAGAAGCTGGTTATCGAAGGTGGGAGACCCCTGTCGGGAACCATCCGGATACACGGCGCCAAGAATGCCGCCTTGCCGATTCTGGCTGCCAGCATGATGGCTGCGGGGTCGCATATCATCGAGAATGTACCGAATTTGCTGGATATCTCAGTGATGCTCGATATTTTGCGGTCGCTCGGCTGCAGGGCGGTATTGGATGACGGCAAGGTGAGGCTGAATACGGCGACGGCGCACAGTTATCATGTGCCGGAGCATCTGATGAGCCAGATGAGATCGTCGATCTTCTTCATGGGTCCTCTATTGGCCCGATTCGGCAAGGTTCAAGTACATCAACCCGGCGGCTGCGCCATCGGGGAACGCAAGATCGATCTGCATTTGCGGGGATTGACCGCGCTCGGCGCACGGATCGAGGAATCGGCGGATACGATAACGTGCGAGGCCGACCAATTGCGGGGAGCCGATATCGTCCTCGATTTTCCCAGTGTCGGCGCGACGGAAAACATTATGATGGCCGCAGCGATGGCCAAAGGCACGACAACGATCTCCAACGCTGCGCGTGAGCCGGAAATCCAGGACTTGCAAAACTATTTGAACGCCATGGGCGCGCGGATCATCGGCGCCGGTACGGATACGATCAGCATTGACGGTGTCGATCGCCTTGTCCCTTGTTCTTACGAAATCATCCCGGACCGCATCGTGGCTGGAACGATGATGATCGCTGCCGCCGCCACACGAGGCGACGTGACTCTCGTGAACGTCAATCCGTCGCACTTAAATTCTCTTACCCATGCGCTTCGCCGTGCAGGTGTTCAAATTGCCGCAGAGAATGATATAATACATGTAAGTTGCCACTCCCGTCTGAAATCCGTCGAACGGATTGTCACCTCTCCTTATCCTTCCTTCCCGACAGACCTGCAGGCTCAAGTCATGGTGTTGCTTTCCTTGGCTGACTCCATCAGTATCGTCAAGGAAACGATCTTCGAAGGACGGTTCAAGCATGTAGGCGAGTTGACCCGGATGGGCGCCGATATCCGTGTCGATCTGAACTCAGCGTTTATCCGCGGCGTTCCGAGATTGTATGGAGCGGCGGTGGAGGCATCCGATTTGCGCGCCGGCGCCGCATTGGTCATTGCCGGTCTGGCAGCCTGCGGCACAACGGTCGTCGAGCAAATACATCACATTGATCGCGGCTATGATAGAATAGAAGACATGTTTCGCAGCTTGGGCGCCCGCATCGAGAGAATCGCTTGCGCGGCGGACGCTTCCTCTTCCGGTACGTAATTTAATGCTCGGGGCGGGAGAAGCGTCGCGGCGAATTCGCGTCCTTGCTGGAAGCCTGTTGAAGGTTTCCGGCAAGGACGCGATGGAGGCCGCGCCTCATGCGCGCGTACCGTCCAAGGAGTAACCGTATGGCTCAATCGCAACCGTCACAACAAGCAATTCCGGTCATCCGCAAGCCGCACGAACGCAAGAGGGGCAGCCGAAAGCTGATGATTTTGCTCTTGCTGTTTTTTTTCACCGTGCTGGCCATTCTATTCTTTCAATCTTCCATTAGCAAGATTTCGATGATTGTGATTACAGGCAACGAGCTGGTAAGCACAGAGAAGATCGGACAAGCCGCCGGTATCGCCGTCGGGGATCGGTTTTTCGCCGACAGCTCCACCAGAATCCGAAATCGGATCGAACAGTTGAAATCGATCCAGACCGCGAAAGTGACGAAGCGGTTTCCCGGCTTGGTTCGAATTCAGATCACGGAGTATTCGCGGGTCGCTTTCCGGATCGGTGAAGACGGCAGCCGCCAGGCTGTGTTGGCCGACGGCAGCGAGATCCCCCTCGATCCATTGAGCCAACTTGTACTGGACAAGCCTCTGCTCAGCGGCTGGCAATCCGATGATCCGATGAAGGCGAAGCTGTGCGAGACGCTCGGGCGGATCAGTGACGATCTTCTGACGGATATTTCCGAAATTCGGCCGGATCCATCCGATTCGTATCCAGACAAGATCAAGATGTATACCCGCAGTAAATTCGAAGTGTATACGACGATCGGCTATTTGCCGGACAAAATCAAGGTTCTCGGCATGTTCATCCGGAATCTGCAAGACCGCAATATCAAGGACGGGATCATCAACATGCTGGAAACAGACAATCACACCCCGTTCCCAAAGTAAACCTATAATTTGCAAGGAGAATTTGCCGATATTTTATATTGTGCTCTGGCAAACTACTACTCATTGAATCGAAATCGTGCTAGAATTATAAATTATGGCCGCTAAACACTAAACAAAAAGAGGGAATATAAGATCCGTGTGGAATAAATACGTGGAACGATTCAAGTCTATTTTTGTCGAGAACGGTACGGGAGGTGCCACAGATTGAGCAGCAATGACGTGATAGTCAGTTTGGACATCGGTACATCCAAAGTGCGGGCGATTATTGGGGAACTGAACAACGGAACAATACATATCATCGGCGTCGGATCTGCCGATTCTGAAGGAATTCGCAAAGGCGCGATCGTCGACATCGACCAGACCGTTCAATCCATCCGTTCTGCCATAGATCACGCCGGGCGCATGGTCGGAATACAGATCTCCGATGTATATGTAGGAATCATGGGCAATCATATCTCGTTGCTGTCCAGTCATGGCGTGGTAGCCGTATCCAATGAAGACCGCGAAATCGGGAACGAAGACATAGATCGCGTGCTGCAAGCCGCCAAGGTGATCGCCTTGCCGCCAGAGCGGGAGATCATCGGCATCGTGCCGAAGCAATATTTGGTTGACGGGCTTGAGGGTATTCAAGACCCGCGCGGGATGATCGGAGTCCGTCTCGAAGTGGAGGCCACGATCATTACCGGCGCTAAGACCGGGATACATAATTTGCTGCGATGTGTGGAGCGCGCCGGTTTGAACGTGTCCGGCCTGATTCTGATGTCTTTGGCCGCCGGCCAATTGGCGTTGTCCAAAGACGAGAAGACGGTGGGCACCGCCCTTGTGGATATAGGCGCAGGAGCGACGACCATCGCTATCTTCGATCAGGGGAACCTGATCGCCACTACAACGTTGCCGATCGGCGGGGAATACGTCACCAACGATATTTCGATCGGTTTGCGCACCCAGATGGATATCGCCGAGAAGGTGAAGCTCAAGTTCGGCTGCGCCCTCGTGGACGATGCCACAGCGGATCAAGTGTTCAAGATTAACCGGATCGGCAGCAACTCGGAGAAGGAGTACAACCAAATCGAATTGGCTTCGATTATCGAGCCTCGGGTACAGGAAATTTTTCAATTGATTCGCCAAGAAGTGATTCGTTTAGGTTTTGCAGAGTTGCCGGGGGGCTATGTTCTCACCGGGGGGACCGTCTCCATGCCGGGCATGCTGACGATCGCTCAAGCCGAGCTCGCTAATTCGGTTCGCATAGCCGTACCGGATTACATTGGAGTTAGGGACCCGGCTTTCGCCGGAGGCGTCGGAATTATCCATTATGTTTCGAAACATATCAAGAACCGGCCGGCGGGATTTACCAAGAAACCGGCGGTTAAGAAGAGCGCATCGGATTCCGGCCAACCCGGCTTGTTCGAGAGGCTGAAGAATTGGTTGAAAGAATTTATTTAAGGCGAGGCAAGCAAGCGGGCAAGAGGCAATCGGCCGGAATGGGCAGAGGAGGATTAAGGTACATATGTTGGAATTTGATATGGATATGGACCAGTTAGCGCAGATTAAGGTCATCGGCGTTGGCGGTGGAGGCAGCAATGCAGTCAACCGGATGATCGAATTCGGGGTTAAGGGCGTCGAGTTTATTACCGTGAATACGGACGCTCAAGCTCTCGTACAAGCCAAATCGGAAAACAAGCTGCAAATCGGGGATAAGCTTACGCGCGGGCTCGGCGCCGGCGCGAATCCGGAAGTCGGCAAGAAAGCCGCCGAGGAAACCCGCGAACAGATCATGAATACGTTAAGAGGCGCGGATATGGTGTTCGTGACCGCCGGTATGGGCGGCGGCACGGGGACGGGCGCTGCGCCAGTCATCGCGGAGATCGCCAAGGAAGTCGGAGCGCTCACTGTCGGCGTCGTCACCCGTCCGTTCACGTTCGAAGGACGCAAGCGGGCGCTGCAAGCCGAGCAAGGGATTGCGGCGCTCAAGGAGAAGGTCGATACGTTGATCGTCATCCCCAACGATCGTTTGCTTGAAATCGTCGACAAGAAGACGCCGATGCTTGAGGCGTTCCGCGAAGCCGATAACGTGCTGCGCCAAGGAGTGCAGGGCATCTCCGACTTGATCGCGGTGCCCGGGCTAATCAACCTCGATTTCGCCGACGTCAAGTCGATTATGACCGAGCGGGGTTCGGCGCTGATGGGCATTGGCGTCGGAACCGGCGAGAACCGGGCCAGCGAAGCCGCCAAGAAGGCAATCTCGAGCCCGTTGCTCGAGACGTCGATCGATGGTGCCCGCGGTATTCTGATGAACATCCGCGGCGGAGTTAACTTGAGCTTGTACGAGGTAAACGAAGCCGCCGATATTGTCACGAGCGCGTCCGATCCGGAAGTGAGCGTGATCTTCGGCGCGGTGATTGACGACTCGTTGAAAGACGAGTTGATCGTGACGGTTATCGCGACGGGGTTTGAGCATCGCGAAGCGACGATCCCGAACCGTCGTCCTGGCGGCAATGTAGCCGGAGGCTCACAGCCTACCGAGGCGCAGCAGCACGATAGGCTCCCCAACATCAAGCCGTTCGGCAGCCCTTCTACGAACGACCAATTGGAAATTCCGACGTTTATGCGTAACAAAGGGCGGACCGACCGTTAATCTGCGGACTTCCTATAGATCTAATAAAACCTTGACCATCCCTGCGCGGGTGGTTAAGGTTTTTTGTCGCTTTTGGCGGGTTTTCGTCTCGAGGTACTATAAGGCCAAATTTGCCTTATGCTGAGCGTAGCTGCGCCTGAGGCGCATTAAGGCCATAATTGGCCTTGGACTGCGACATCAACTGTCGCAAGATTGATCTACCGAGCTTATTTGTATATTCTCTGTGTTTTTATCACCCTTAGACTCTCTCCGTCCTAAGCCACGTGGCGGTTAACAGCGAAAAAGTCGTTAACCGCCCCCCATCCTAAGCCAACGTGGCACTTAACGGCCAAAAAGCCGTTAACCGCCTCCCATCCCGAGCCAACGTGGCACTTAACGGCCAAAAAGCCGTTAACCGCCTCCCGCCCTAAGCCAACGTGGCACTTAACGGCCAAAAAGCCGTTAACCGCCTCCCG
>JAJFMO010000089.1 GCA_020697475.1 Paenibacillaceae bacterium
ACAGAAGCCGTACCCGACATCGTATACCCAGTGTCTGCATTATACTCTTTGCTATACCCACCGTTTATCGCAATTGCAGGAGCAGGTAGTATGCTATTCATCACAATCTCGTCACCGCTAAAAGATGACGCATTTGCAGCATCCATGCCATCCTTATTAACTACCGATAAGTTGGCCGCCTTGGACGTCCCGAAGTACACCTTGATCGGTGTGCTGGCGCTAGCGAGCCCCATCTTAGTGACGATATCCGCTATCGGCACTTGAAAATCAATAAAGTACTGTCCGTTCTCAGCCTCAACAATTCGCGTTCCATCCACAACTGTCTTCCCATTTTCTGTTTGCGATGACGTCGAATAAATCGTTGTCGGACTGGTCCCGTTCGCATTCGCAATATACACATAATCCGTGCTGGGCGACTTGCCGTCGACACCGATCGTCGCCTTCTGCACCCAGTTGCTCCCGTCGTTGGCAGCCAATTGCACTTCCCAAACCGACGAAAGAAATCCCCCTTTACGATCATAGGGATTCCCTTTTACCCTCAGCCTCACAAAAAAGTTCGTATTGTCCGAAGCGACATAAACGGAAGGCAAATTCCCGATCCCATTGTCCACGCCGCTTGTAATATCCACATCAATCGGATGTTCATCCGATGCCTTATCATAAATTGTCTGCCCTCCCGTTGTATAAGGGGTGAACGTGTCCGGCCATGCAGCCGCAGACGCCTCCACCTTCGCAACAGGAAGTACGGGCATCAGCAGCGCCAGCCCGAGCAGCCAAACGAAAGCATACAAAACAAATTTCTTCATACTCCCCCTTCGGCTCAGGCCGCCGCGCTGCATTCCCCGGCGTTTTCCCACGAAGTCAATCCCATGTTGTCGAAACATCTAAAATCATCTCCAAATTTCCCATTTTACCAAGAATTATATTATAGGACGTTGGCACTATGTTGAATCTAAGCAAAACTTAACTATATCTTAGAGTTATTTTTAGGTTGAACCCAAATTAAGGAAAACCCTTGCCTAATCTACATTTTCCATGAAAGCGCATATAATTTCACAAAGTGGTTCAATATGCCTATATAGGCCCATAAACCTATCCGCCGGTAAACAAAAAAACCCCGATCGTCTCAACAATTACGAGACAACCGGGGCCACTCCGGAAAGTTTATCCCTATTCATTCATCCGCCGTCAACGCCGCCAGCACCTTCGCCACACTATCCTGGATCAAGTAATTCGCCAAGCCGTCCATCGGCGTGGAGCCCTTGTTGATTAGAATCATTTTGTCCCCTTCGTAAAAATGAACCAACCCCGCCGCCGGATGAACGGTCAGCGAAGTGCCGGCCACGATCAGCATCTCCGCCTGTTCAATGTACGGCTCCGCACGTCGGAGCACCCCTTGATCGAGCGACTCTTGATAAAGCACAACATCCGGCTTGATCATCCGGCCGCACTCCGGACAATACGGCACGTCACCGCCTGCTTCAACAATCGTCGACAACGGATACTCTGCTTGGCAGCGAGTGCATCGGTTGCGGTGTACCGATCCGTGAAGCTCCAACACACACCGGCTGCCGGCCATTTGATGCAATCCGTCGATATTTTGCGTAATGACGGCTTTCAGCCGGCCCTCCCGCTCCAACGCAGCCAACGCCTGATGGGCCGCATTCGGCCGCGCATCCGGGTACAGCATCCGCGACGTATAGAAACGGTAAAACTCCTCAGGCCGCTTCACAAAAAAATCCCGGCTCAACACCATCTCCGGCGGGAACTTCTCTCCGCTTGCCGTACTGTACAAACCTTCCGCCGAGCGGAAGTCAGGAATCCCGCTCTCCGTCGACGTGCCCGCTCCTCCGAAAAACACGATATTTTCACAATCCCGAACCAGTTGCTTCAACGCTTGAAAGTCCAATATCCCACCCCCGTGTCCATACGATCAATACTAGTAGAATACCATTTCCACAAACGCAATAGACACCTCTCGTCCCTCAACATTATAATAGTTAAATAACCCCACAAAGTGATGCTATGCTTCGAAGCTCATTCAGGTACTCAGCGGGGACCCCGGAACTAAAATACAAGGAGTTGAACTCTCGATGGCGAGCCAAACGAGCAAACCGAACATCGTATTCGTGCTGACGGACGATCAAGGCTATGGAGACCTGGGCTGCACCGGCAACCCACTGATTCGCACGCCCAATCTAGACGCTTTTTATCAGGAAAGCACGCATATCACAAACTTCCATGTCGGACCGACGTGCGCGCCTACCCGCGCGGGACTGATGACCGGCCATTACGCGAATAGCACTGGGGTGTGGCATACGATCGGCGGCAGGTCGCTGCTGCGCAAGGATGAGTGGACGTTGGCGGCGGCGCTTGGTGAAGACGGGTATCGGACAGGCATTTTCGGCAAATGGCACTTGGGTGACGCTCACCCGTACCGCCCGCAGGATCGCGGGTTTGCGGTCAGTGTCGTGCACGGCGGCGGCGGGATCAGCCAGACCCCCGATTACTGGGGCAACGATTATTTCGACGACACCTATTACGTCAACGGCGAGCCGCAAGCGTTTACCGGGTATTGCACGGATGTGTTTTTCCGCGAGGCGATGAAATTCATCGAGGAAAACAAGGATCGGCCGTTCTTCTGCTATGTGGCGACGAACGCTCCGCACGCCCCGTATAATGTGGAGGATCAGTACGCGGATCTTTATCGCGGCCAGGTAGCCGAGCAGCGCGCCCGCTTCTATGGAATGATTACGAACATCGACGACAATTTTGGAAAAATGCAACGCAAACTGCGGGAACTGGGTCTTGAGGAAAATACGATTGTGATCTTTATGACGGACAACGGGACGTCGGGCGGGGCGACCATCGACAAGCAAGGGTTTGTCGTCGACGGATACAATGCCGGCTTGCGCGGCTTGAAAAATTCCCCCTACGACGGCGGCCACCGCGTGCCGTTCTTCATGCGCTGGCCGCAAGGCGGGGTGCGGCCGGGCATCGACGTCGGCGAAGTTAGCGCTAACGTGGATTTCATGCCGACGCTGCTCGACTTGTGCGGCGTCGAGGCGCCGGCCGGCCGAACGTTCCACGGCCGCAGCCTGAAGCCGCTCCTCTGCGACGGCAACGCCGAGGCATGGCCGGATCGCGTGCTCGTCACCGACTCGCAGCGGCTGGTTCAGCCGGTCAAGTGGCGGCAAAGCGCGGTCATGTCCAACCGTTGGCGGCTCATTAACGGCGCTGAACTATACGATGCGAGTGTCGACCGCGAGCAGCGGCACAATGTAGCCGGCGAGCATCCCGAGGTTGTCTCCCAATTGAGAGACGAGTATGATCGCTGGTGGGACATCGTCTCCGGTCAATACGATGAGGAAATCCCCATCTCGATCGGTGCGGAAGCTTCGGCGGAGACGTGCCTGAATGGCCACGACTGGCGCAATGAGGATTGCGATGTACCCTATCACCACGGGTTGATCCGTCAAGGCAAGCCCGCCAACGGCTACTGGGAGGTAGATGTCGTTCGCGAGGGGCGATATCGTTTCGAGCTGCGCCGCTGGCCGCGCGAGGCGGGGCACGCCATGACCGCGGGTATCGACGGCGACGATGTGGTGTGGAGCAAGCAATGGATTTCGGAGAAAAACTGGAGCTACTACACGGGGGGCGAGGCGCTGCCGATCCGCCAGGCGACGCTGAACATCGGCGGGCAGGAGGTTGTGCAGGAAGTGGCGGCCGGCGATACGTCGACCGTGTTCCTCATTGATCTGCAAGCCGGCTCGACACACCTTCACACCAAGCTGACAGACGGCGAAGGCGGTGAACTGTCGCTAGGAGCTTACTATGTATATATTACACGCATTTCCTGACACCGGCTTCTATAAGTCTCTTATTTTAACAAAGATAGAAATTCCGCACGGGCATCCGAATGGTTGGCAAAAATACCGCGAACAGACGATGTGGTCGTTGACGCATTCGTTTTTCTAATCCCTCTTCCACACATGCACATATGCTTGGCTTCGACGACAACCATCGTTCCGGCAGGTTCAAGAACGTCCTCCATCGCATCGGCAAGCTGTGCGGTAAGTCGTTCTTGAACCTGAAATCTTCTTGCATAGCCTTCGACCATTCGAGCGATTTTCGAGAGCCCGGTAATCTTCTCTTGCGGGATGTAACCGATATGGGCAACGCCGAAAAAAGGCGCAAAATGATGCTCGCACAACGAATGAAATTCGATATCTTTAACAAGAACGAGTTCCTGATGGTCGACTTGAAACGTTTTTTGCAGGTGCTTCTTGGGGTCCTCGCGATTTCCCGCCGTGTATTCCTGAAACGCCCGGAGCACACGATAAGGGGTTTCCTGCAAACCGTCCCGAGCGGGATCGTCTCCGCAAAACTCAATAAGCGATTTAATTCCTTCCAAAATTATCTCTGTCTTAACTTCAATGGCCATTCTGCGGTTCCTCCAATGAAAATGAATACGTATCGCCGTCCACCGGCTGATCGAGCCGAATGTGGAAAGCGCATCGTCCGTCTCCATCCTGAAATTTCTTCACGCGTTCGACCCGGTACCCGAATAACCGGGTCAGCACAGCCACCGTGACACTGCACAATGCCGGCCGGCGGCTGGCGACGTGGAAGAACGGGCAATTGCGCTCGATCAAGCATAGCCCGTCCTTTGTCTTCTCGACATCCATATAGGCGTCTTCGCTCAGATAAATGTCCTTCAGCGCTTCAATCCGCTTGTCCAAGTCGAGCCCGCGAAGGCGCGGCTCCCATTCTCGCACCCTGGAATCGGCCATTGCTGCCAAGATTTCCCGGAGCGCCTCCGGTCCAAGCCGATCGGCAACCGTATCGATCACTTCCACGGTTAAAGTGTCGTAATGTTTGGGAAACAAATACTCCCCCTTGGGAGTAATGCTGTAAACCATGGACGGACGGCCTCCGCTGCTGCCCGTCTCCCTTCGGGTCTGCTTCTCCACCCACCCCTCGCCCTCGAGCTGCATCAGTTGAAGCCGGACTGCTTCCCGCGTCATCGACAGTTCCCCTGACAGCTCGAAAATCGTTGCCGGACCTTTATTTTTCAACGCAAAAAGAATCGATTGACGGGTTTCGGGCAACTGGTTCAACGTATAACTCATGAGGGGGGTCTCCTGACTGCATTTATTTTTCCGGATCGCTATCGGGGTCCACAGGAGCTTCGATTCTGCCCACGCCATAGCGGTAAACGAGCTCGCCGCCGTACCAGCCGCCTATAAGCAATACGATCAGGCCGGCGAGTGACAACGCCACAGCCGTGAACAACAAACCGCCGGCCTCCGCCGACGAATAGAATCGAAGCAACAAGCTGCCTGCATAGACGAGCAACGCCAAAACCATGATCATCATATGACGCATGGCGGCACTCTCCGCAGGTCCTCCTTGAGGTATTTTAACATAATCGATCAATCCCGTAACCAGAGCCAGGAAAGCTAAAATCAGTCCAACGGCAACGCTCCAGAACGCAAACTTCCACCAGAGCGGATCCCCCCGCCATATACCGAGGAGATCCCATAGTGATGATACAGCCAACAACGCCATCGGAAAATGAGTAAATATCGGGTGGAACGGGTGCCTGTACTTGGGCGAACGCCCGCTGCTCATGCCCATTGTCGTCCCGCCTTCCTTATACGATCGCAATAATGAGCAGAACCTCGGCTACGACCGCCAACAAACCATGGACGGCGACCAACCCTTTCGACAGCGTCTTGCTGCGCAGATCCATGGCAAATAATGCAAACCCGCCAAGCGCCGCAACCACGAACAGAATGAGTGCGGTCACCGGCAGCGGATCGGTTTCACCTTGGACGACAGCGATAATCAAGCATACCAGACCCGCTGCGGCAACAAGGCCGTGAATGATGGCTACCGCCAGCGGACGTTCTTTGCGGGTGGCCAAAACCAAGCCGCCGAGCGCTGCGATTGCGAACAAAATAACCGATGATAAGAGCATGCGAATCCCTCCTGAATAATGGATATGTAACGCCTTTCAAGAGGAATTATAAGAGACTACGGCAAGTTATGCAAGTATTATTTTGTATAACTTGTATTACTAGTACTTGCCTCTGCACCACCTGATGCTCACTCGGTTATCACTCCAGCACAACTGTCTTCCTGTCCCACGCTATGTAACTGTCTAAAATATGCCGATGGGTTTCGACTACATCCAACCCCGGCAAGTCTTTCTTATCCACGAACTCCACCTTCACCGACTCATCGGAACGCTGAAGGCGCCGAGTATCCTCGACTTTCACAACGTACGCAACGGTCAGACTGCGGATGACGTTGCCGTCCGGGTATTCGATCCTTCGCGTCGGATCGGAGAACAGCCCGAACAACGCAAACCGGCTTACGGTCAAGGACGTTTCCTCAGCGATCTCCCGGCGCAGGCAGTCGGTCAACGATTCGTCGAGCTCCAACGCGCCGCCGATCAACGACCACCGGCGACAATCGCTGCGGTATTCCATCAGGACGGCGGACTGATGCTCGATAATCGCCGTCACTCCGATGTGGTTCGGTTTATTCGGCTGGGGCGCCCCCGGATTGCGGTAGTAAAACTTTGTCTCGGCCATTCAACTTCATCCTTCCCTTGCTTCACTTTACGATTCGCTCATCCCGCTGTGCTATAATGGGTCAAATGCCCAAATCAGGCATATACTATCCCGATTCTTTCTTTCAACGGAGGTAGACATGGATCCTATACATTTGATCGGCATCAAAGGCAGCGGAATGAGTGCATTGGCGCAAATTTTGCACGATCAGGGCGTCCGGGTGCAGGGGGAGGACATCGAAACGTTCCTCTATACCCAAGCACCGCTCGAGGCGCGCCGTATTCCGCTCTACCCGTTCGGCTCGGCGCCGCTTAAGCCTAATATGAGGGCGGTTGTTTCCAATGCGTTCGACGAGCGTCACCCTTCGGTGATCCGCTGCAGGGAGTTCGGCATCCCTGTGGAGCGGTATCATCATTTTCTTGGAGACTGGATCAAGAGCTACACCAGCATCGCCATCACAGGTACCCATGGCAAAACGACGACAACCGGCATGATGGCCCACGTCCTTCATGCGATCGAGCCGACGTGCAGTTTGATCGGCGACGGCACGGGTTGCGGCACGCCTGGAGCGCGTTACGCGGTGTTTGAATCTTGTGAGTATCGGCGGCATTTTCTGGCGTATCAGCCTAATATTGCCGTGATCACAAATATCGATTTCGACCACCCGGATTATTTTGCCGACGTGGATGATGTAAGAGACGCATTCTCGGAAATGGCGGCGTTGACGGGCAGACAGCTGGTGGCGTGCGGCGATTGCCCTCAGGTTCGACTGCTGCGCACCGATACCCCTGCACTGTATTATGGATTCGACGCCGGCAACGAGCTGCGGGCTTCCGGTCTGGCTGTGCGCGACAATGGGCTTGCCTTCGATGTGCATTATCATGATGCGCTCGTCGGCACATTTACGTTGCCTGTGTTCGGCAGACACAATGTTCTGAACGCCTTGGCGGTCATCGGGGTAGCGCTGATGCTGGATTTGGATATGGAACGCGTACAGGCGCAATTGGCGACGTTCCCCGGCGTCAAGCGGCGGTTCTCGGTGAAGGAGTGGGGCTCGAACGTCGTGATCGACGACTATGCGCACCATCCGGCGGCGATTCGCGCGACACTGGAAGCAGCAAGAAGCAAGTATCCTGAGCGGAAAGTCGTCGGGATTTTCCAGCCTCATACGTTCAGCCGATTGGAGAAGCTGCTCGACGATTTTGCGTCATCGCTTCGCGACGCCGATGATGTCTTTCTTTGCCCCATCTTCGGCTCGGCCAGAGAAAACAGCGGGACGGTTACGCTCGACGATCTGAGAACTCGCATCCCCGGCGCCCGGCTCGTCTCCGATGATTTCGTCCCTGCTATGTCCGACTATCGCGATTCTGTCCTGGTATTCATGGGCGCCGGCGATATCGGGAAATATCAAGATTCCTTATACACCTAGCTGCCCTTATCGGACGAGATGTGATGCGCCGGCCGGCGGATCCGCAGCCACATCGTCCAACCCCCAGGTCAACACCTCTTTAATCCGGGAAAAATGCAGCAGAGGACGTTCAACAAGAAACTCGATGCCATCGATCTGCGCCATCGTGTTCAAAGGAACGTCCGCTTCCGCATGCTGCAGCTCCCAGGGAGGGTGCTCAATTTCGCAGCGGTACGCCTTCCCTTGATGGTATGCGTACAAGCAGTACCGCTCGGCCAGCCAGTAATCGCGCGTGCCCGGCTGCGCGTTGAAGGGCTCTGAAACCGGTCGGTAGCTGCCCTGAAACTGCACGTCGCGGCTCGAGTTTAGCCTGTTGCACTGGTAGTGGATCGTATCGTTTTGCCGCTCCACATTGAACCGGGCGTGGAAATACGGCAGATGATACGCCCAGCGGGCGGCTTTCACGGCCAGCAAGTTGGCGGCGTCAAGGCTGAAGAAGAACACGCCGGGCTTCCCGTTCACGGTGACGTACGTCCTCACGTTCAATTCGGCGAAGGTCGACGCGAACGGCACCGGAGGTGTGAAGTGCAGACGAATCCCGCTCATCGTAAAAGGCACCACCGACACCCACGCCTGTCTCTCGTACAAATCCAGCTGCAGCGGCGGCGGAATCAGCTGTCGCAGCGGCTCCACCGCCACCGGCCAGTGCATGAACAGCAGGTCATGCCACACTTGCTTCATTCTCCACGGCCTGGCCGGCGCAGGCCACGGGCGATGATCGTCGTTCAAAGTCAGCCGACCTCCTTCTAAACATCTGTAATATTTTGGTGATATTATAGCATAGTTTTGTGCCGTCGCTTCGCCACTGCCTCGTCCGGCTTCCTTCGCGGACCCACACATTCCGCCAATCGTCATTCCGCAACGAGAATTTTCGATACAGCTTCATTTTTATCCAAGACTATCGTTACATTCCCTTTACGCTCCGTGTACTCCACTCTCCCTTCATCGGCTCGCTTGCCAACCACAATTCGAATCGGAATCCCGATGAGGTCGGAATCGTTCAATTTCACGCCGACCCGCTCCTCCCGATCATCGATTAAAACCTCAATCCCCTGTTGCCGAAGTTCAGCATATAACTTTTCCGCCATGCCCATCTGGGTCTGATCCTTCGTCGAAACCGGGACGATATGAACGCTGAACGGCGCGACTTCGGGCGGCCATTGGATCCCTCGCTCATCATGGCGTTGCTCAACGATTGCCGACAGGAGC
>JAJFMO010000090.1 GCA_020697475.1 Paenibacillaceae bacterium
AAATCGGTGATTGGCTGAGCGTCAACGGCGAGGCAATTTACGGAACCCGGCCGTGGAAAATTTTTGGGGAAGGGCCGACGGAAATTGTGGCCGGGCTGTACAACGACGTCAAGCGGCAGGCGTTCACCGATAAAGATATCCGTTTTACGACTCGCGGCAGCAACCTGTACGCTATAGTGCTGGATTGGCCAAGCAACGGGGAGGTGAACATTCGCTCGCTCGCTTCCGGCTCCGGGCTGCATCGCCAACAAATCCGCAAAGTCACGATGCTCGGCAACCGCGAGAAGCTTCAATGGACTCGTGAAGCGGACGGCTTAATTATTCGGCTTCCCGAGACAAGACCGGGCAAGCATGCGTTTGTTTTGCAAATCACCTGATCCACAGGAACCGGATGAGTACGAAGTCAGAAATTCCCGGGGGTAGCAGAAGTAGGTGAAAAATAGATAATGTAAAGGATATCAAGCATAATTCAGTTCTTCGGTAAAGGGGGGACTAACATTTTACTAAAAAACGAACGGCCTAATATTCTCATATTCATGACTGACCAGCAGCAAGCTCAGATTACGCTGCCGGGGCATCCGTGCCGCACGCCTCATCTGGAACGTTTCGCTCGAGAAGGAATACAATTTACTTCCACTTATACACCTAAGGCGCATTGTGCTCCTTCCAGAGCATCGTTTATGACCGGCTTATTCCCTTCGCAACACGGGGTTTATCACGTCGAACAGCATGAAATATACAAGCGTGCGCTAGGAAGAACGGGTAGCGGGGGAGTTAAAGTCAACTCGTTGCGCGAAGGAGTAGAAACGTTTGCGGAAAAACTGCAAGAGGCGGGATACGATCTTTATTATTCCGGCAAATGGCGGGTTTCAGATACGGAAATGCCGGCGGACCGTGGCTGGAACGAACTTCAAGTGTCTCCCCACATCAGGGATCGGAACCACAGGCAGAACAATGGAATTTCTGGACATCCACCGGTGGTCCGGAAGACGGTTGCGGAGCAAATCGAAAGCGGAAAAGTTAGGCTATACGGTACTTTGGATGAAGGAGGAAAACCAAATGGCGATCGCAAAATCGTACAGATGGCGATGGAACGGCTGCGCTCCTTAAAGGATAGCCCGAATCCATGGTGTCTATATATCGGCGTAAACGGTCCGCACTCTCCGTTCGAAATTCCAAAGAAATATGCGGAGATGTACGATCCGGAGCAACTTCCCTTACCGCAAAGTTATTACGATACAAGTTCCAACAAACCGGGAGCATATCTCAAGATGAAGGAAGCATGGAAGCAACTTACGGAACGGGAATTCAGGGAAGCGATTGCCCATTACTGGGGTTACAACACTTTGATAGACGAAGTATTTGGCGAGGTACTGGAAGTGCTGGACCATATCGGAAAGACAGATGAGACCATGGTGATCTTTTTATCCGATCATGGGGAGCATGCCGGAGCTCATGGGATGTTTTTCAAAGGGATGAGCGCGTATGATGAAGGCTATAGGATTCCCTGCGTCATGAGGTGGCCCAATGGAATCCAGAATCCGGGTAGAACGGTCGATCGACTCGTAATGATGATGGATATTGCTCCGACGATTTTGGAAGTTGCCGGGGCACAGCCGTTACACCATTGCATCGGTGAAAGCTTGATCCCGTTTCTTAAGGATGAAAATTTTATCGATTGGCGGTCGTCTATATATCTCCAATGCGACGGAATGGAACCGTTAAATGCACAAAGGGTGGTGCAAACCCTGGATTACAAATATGTTTATCGTCCTTCGGAGATGAATGAACTATACGATTTGAAGGACGATCCTTACGAAATGCAAAATCTTATCCATGATCCTGATCATGAACAGGTTAAACGCGATTTATATTATAGATTGCAGCGACATGCAGCAGATGCAGGCGAGTTACAAGAATTGTTTTCGAATAATGGAAGCGGATAAGGTGGAACTGGAATGGTCAAACGACAGGGAGGTGAACTATTCGCTCGCTCGCTTTCGCAAATCACTCGAAGCAATTCCTGAGTGAATTGCTCAAGTAAACGCTTACGAAGTGCTCAATACCTAGCGAAATTGCTAAATAGGAGGGTATCATGATCAAAAAACGTTCCGCATCGTTATTGACTATGCTGCTGATCATCCTGATGATTTCCGGTTGCGCAACGAACCAGGCGACGAATTCGACATCGAGTGAGACACCGAACCCCGCCGTCAATGACGCCAAACCCGCCGCCCAAACTCCGGTCGAACTGCTTGTTTACGGCAACGTCAATCATAACGCGTCCGATTTTGACAACTTTTTCGTGGCGCCGATCAAGAAGAAATATCCCTACATCAGCATGAAACTGATCATGAAAGACGACGTCAAACCGGAAGAACTGCTCGCGTCCGGGACGACGCCGGACATTATTTACGACAGTCCCCCGGGGCTGGTCAACCTCCAAGACTTGGACATGATTATGGAACTTGATGATTATGTGAAAAAATTCAACGTGGACATCAGCCAATATGAACCTACAGCGATTGACATGGTGCGGTTGTACCATCCCAGCGGAAAACTGCTGGCGATCCCGCTATATTTGAATTTTTCCGCCTTATTTTACAATAAAGATCTATTCAACAAATTCGCCGTACCGTTCCCGAAAGACGGGATGAGCTGGGACGAGGCGATCGACTTGGCCCGTAAAGTCACCCGTACTTCCGACGGCGTGGATTACCGCGGCCTTGACCCCGGGGTGCTGATTACGGTTAGCGGACAATTGACGCTCAGTCTGGCGAATGCCAAGACGGGCAAAGCGGAGCTCAATACCGACGGTTGGAAAAAAGCGTTTCAATTCATGGAGAATTTGTACGGGATTCCGGGCAACCGCCCCGACATCAAGCAGCGGACGAATGTCGGAGTCCGGGACAGCTTCTTTAAGAGTCAGAATCTGGCGATGATGGCGGATTGGGGCATCAACAGTGTCGGGCAGTTAGGCGAGCTGTACGACAAAGGGGTGATCATGAATTGGGACATGGCATCGTTGCCGTATTTCAAGGATAAACCGGGCATTAGCCGGAAAGTTGACGCCCACTTGCTGATGCTTTCCAAAAGTTCCAAGCATAAGGACGACGCTTTCCAGGTGATCAAGGAGCTGACCTCGAAGGAAGTGGAGACGATGGCTGCGGAAGAAGGGCAATTGCCGTCGTTGACCGACCCGGCCATTCTAAGAAACTACGGGAAAAATCTGCCTGTGCTGAAAGGCAAGAATATGAACGTCATCTTGAACTATAAGTCGGCCAAACAATTTGTGCCGACGCTGTTCGACCCGCCGACGCAGACGGCGGTGAATACGGCTTACAATCAAGTGTACACCGGGCAGAAAGACATCAATACCGCGCTCAGGGAGGCGGAGGAAGCAGCGAACAAGGCCATAGCCGAAATGAAATCGAAATAGAGATGGGGGCGTATATGCGATGCATTTTGTGAAAAAGGTGTTGCTGTTCGTGTTGCTGGCGGTGCTCGCCTGTGTTTGGTCGGGATGTGAGAACGCTTCACAAAGCGGCGCGGTCGGCGAGAAGCCGGAGCAGCCTGCGGCGCCGGTGGCGCTAAGCTTCTATGCAGTGGCCAATTCGATCTCGATTACGGACGACGATTTTCAGAAAGACATCGTTCAGCCGATTCAGAAGAAGTATCCGAACTTCCAGCTGTCCTATGTGAAGAAGGGCCCCGGATTTACGTTGGCGGAGCTGGCGACGGCGGGAAATATCCCCGACATCATCATGGGCACGTTCGGTGATATGGCAAATTTGAACAACCTGAATATCCCTTACGATCTGACCGAGCTGATCAAGTCCAACCGGTTCGATACGAAACGGCTGGATCCGATGGTCGTTGACGCTGTGAAACAGTATAGTTCCGAAGGCAAGACACTATTTATTCCCTATGCGGTGAACACGGCGGCGTTGTATTATAATAAGGACATTTTTGATAAATTTGGCGTCGCCTACCCGAAAGATTCCATGACTTGGGACGATACGCTGGCGTTGGCGAAGAAGTTGACTCGGGGTGACGGCGGTACTCAGTATCAAGGCTACGAAATGGATGTCGGTTTCATGCTTAACAACAATCAGCTCTCGGTCGGTTATATCGCCAAAGGGACGGATAAGTTGAACACCGAAGGCTTGAAGCGTTGGTTTACGGTGATGAGGCCGTTCTACGAGCTGCCCTCGCTGACGTTCAAGGCGATCGCGGATGTCGGAAACAAAGATACTTTTCTGAAGGATAAAAGGGTGGCGATGTACGCGGCGGGCAATATTTTCAACTTGCTGGAAGAAGATAAAAGCATGAACTGGGATATGGTCAGCCTGCCGACGTTCTCCGATGCGCCGGGGGTCGGTCTGGAGCCGAACACACCGTATTATTTGATCTCTTCAACCAGCAAAAATAAGCAACAAGCGTTCCAGGCGATCTCCGTCCTGCTGACCGACGAGCTGCAGACGGCGCAGACGCGTGGAGGGTTGTTGACTGTGCTGAACAACGATTCGATCAAGAAACAAGTGATGCAAGACACTCCGTTCAAGAACAAACATACGGAAGCGTTGTACAAAAACAAATTCGCCGCCCCCCGATACGTCAGCGAATATGATCAGTTTACCGGCACCGTCAATTTGTTCCGGGATATGATCGTCAACAACAAGGACATCAATACGGTGTTCCGCGAGGGCGAAGAGGCGACGCAGAAGAAAGTCGACGCCTATAAAGCGGGACAGGGGAAATAAAGAAGAACGGTTTGGCGAGAGGATGGGCTTGCGAGAATGGAACAGATGAACCAGAGAAACGTGATAGTATTCCTGTGCGACCAGCTGCGGCCGGATTTTTTGCGGATTTATGGTTGCGAGGCGATCCCGACGCCGAATATCGACCGGTTGGCGGCGCGCGGGATCGTCTTTGATCGGGGGATCACCCAAGCGACAGTGTGTGGTCCCGCGAGAGCGACAATGATGACCGGCCGGTACGCTTCCGATCACGGCGTGTGGACGAACAACGTTCCGTTCCGCGACGGATTGGAGTACTTGCCACAGCGGATGAACGAGCTGGGCTATGCGACCGCTTCGTTCGGCAAGCTGCATCATGTGCCGTTTGACGATGCGAAAGGCTTTCAGCATGTGCGGTTTATGGAGGAGAATCGGCTTAAGGAGCGCGACGACTACTTGCAGTGGCTGAAGCAACGGCATCCCGAAGTGACGGGGGTGTTCAACCGGATCGGAAATAAGTTTAAGTTTTCGGAAGACGAGTACTATGAGCACTGGATCGCTTCCGAGGCGATCGATTATTTGTCGGCTACGGTGAAGGAGGGGGCGCGGCCGTTCTTCGCCTGGATCTCGTTCCAGGGGCCGCATGGCCCGCTCGATCCTCCGGCGGAAGTGAAGGGCAGCGTGGATACGGGGAAGCTGCCGCGGCCGATTTCGAGGGTTGAATTGGACGACGTGTGCCCGGTACACTATTATCGCGAGGTTTATGATGGTACCCCGACGGCGGAAGATGTTATCATGGAGATGCGGACGGCTTATGCCGAGATGATCGTGGAGATCGATCGGCAAATCGGTCGGGTGCTCGATCATGTGGAGTCGCTTGGCGTAATGGAGGAGACGACGATCGTATTCTCCGCCGATCACGGCGATTTGATGGGCGATTTCGGCATGAACGCCAAAGGGCCTTTCGTTTACCACGGCCAACTGGCGGTGCCGCTGGTGTTGGCTAATCATCCCGGCATTCCGTTGGGGGCACGGTCGGACGCGCTCGCAGGCATTATCGATATCCCGGGAACGGTGCTCGATATCGCCGGCGCGGAGCGGGGAATCGGGATGTCGCGGTCGCTGCTGGAACTTGTGCGGGAGGACTGCGCATACCCTCGGGAAGTGCAATTCAGCGAGCACGGGGATTCCGTGAAGATCGCCGACAACGGGCGGTATCGTTTTGGGTATTATCCGTTTCTCGGTTGGATGGAGCTGTACGACAGAGAGAAAGATCCGCGGGAACAGCACAATTTGGTGAAGCTGCCGCAGTATGCAGGGCTTGTGGGGGAATTTCTCAAGCATATCGTCGACTTCGGCATTTTGTGCAAAGGGGTGGAAATTCCGCTGAAAGATTTCGTGCCCGAGCAGCAGGAAGGTGTCCGCAGCAAGTGGCCGGGATTCGCTGAGGAAGTACCGGCGGAGGCGCTGCTGAGCGAGCAGCAGAAGGCGCGGTTGCGGGCCGCCGGGCTGTCTGCGGATTATGCCACGATCGGCCGTCGAGGAGAAAAATAAAATAAGGTGGAGAGAAACTTGACTTCGTTTTACGACAAGCTAATGCCTGCTCCCAAGGGTGGCGGATTTGCCATGAAAGGTTACTGGGTCTGGTGCGGCTCGGTGATCCAGGGGGACGACGGGAAATATCATATGTTCGCCTCCCGTTGGCCGAAAAACATCAGCTTTGCCCCTCATTGGTTGACCAACTCGGAAATTGTGCGGGCGGTGTCCGATACCCCCGAAGGGCCTTACGAATTCGCCGAAGTCGTCTTGCCGGTTCGCGGTGAAGGATACTGGGACGGCAAAATGACGCATAACCCGACGATCCATCGTTGCGGAGACAAATTTCTGCTGTACTACACCGGCACGACGTATGAGGGGAATATTCCTACTGCGGACGATCCTGTGCAGCCGGGTTCGGAGAGACAGGTTCAGGCGCACGCCAATCAGCGGGTCGGGCTGGCCGTAGCATCTTCGGTTGCCGGCCCGTGGGAGCGGATGGATCAATCGATTTTGCCGCCGCGCACGGGCAAGTGGGACGCCTTGATGACGACCAACCCGGCTCCTTGCGTCCATCCGGACGGAAGCGTGTTGCTTATCTATAAGGCGGTCGGCTTCCGAGGCGATTTGCTACGGGTGGGGGTGGCCAAGGCCGATCATTATTTGGGGCTGTACGAGCGACTCGCGGACGAGCCGATTTTCCGGTTCGACGAGACCGAGGATCATGTCGAGGATGCGTATGTTTGGCACAGCGATAGCGATGGCAGCGGCGGCGGTTACCAACTGATCATGAAGGATATGAAAGGCGGCATTTGCGGGGAAAGAGGCGGCGGGATTCACGCCCGTTCTGCTGATGGCGTTCATTGGTCGATTTCCGATCCGGCGTTGGCGTATTCCAGGACGATTCATTGGAACGACGGGTCGACGACGTTGCAATCGCGGCTGGAAAGGCCGCAACTGCTCATCGAGAATGGGGTCCCGACCCATCTGTTCGCTGCAACGTCAATCGACGGAGATCGTAAGGCGATCGATACATGGAACATGGTGATCCCGATACGAAAGGGAATTTCCGGATGAAAGCAATTTTAGTGGATGAGGCCGATCGGCATTTGTTCGTCGGAGAGACCGCCGATCCGATCCCGGGAGCCGGCGATCTGCTGGTGGCTGTCAAAGCGACGGCATTAAATCGTGCCGATCTGCTGCAGAGAAGAGGAATGTATCCACCGCCTCCAGGCGCCTCAACCATTATCGGCCTGGAGATGGCAGGTGTGGTTGAGCAAGTCGGAAGCCTGGTGCAAGGATGGAAGGTTGGGGACAGAGTGTGCGCCTTGTTGCCTGGCGGGGGATACGCACAGAAGGCGGTCATTCCTGCAAGAATGGCCATGTCGATTCCGGATCGGCTTTCATATGAGGAAGCGGCAGCGATTCCGGAGGTTTTTTTGACCGCTTATTTGAATCTTTTTCTGTTGGGAGGCCTGGCGTCCGGGGAATCGGTGCTTATTCATGCGGGCGCAAGTGGTGTCGGGACGGCTGCGATTCAGTTGGCGAGAGAGGCGGGGGCGATCTCAATCGCCACTGCCGGTTCGGAGCGAAAGTTGGATGTTTGCAAGCAGCTGGGAGCCAGGCTGGCGATAAACTATAAGCAAGAAGATTTTGCAGCAAAAGTGTTGGAGTTTACGGATCAGCTAGGCGCTCATGTGATTCTGGACCCGATTGGCGCTTCCTACTGGGAGCAAAACCTCCTCTCCATACGCCTGGATGGCCGATGGGTGGTCATTGGTGGTTTGGGCGGCAACAAGATCACCCCATTTAACTTCTCGCCGTTTATGGGGAAGAGGATTCAGCTCATTTTTTCCACTTTGCGCTCGCGCTCGGTTGCTGACAAATTTTCGTTGACCGAGAAGTTTGTGCAGTTCGTTGGGGATAAGTTCGCCTCAGGGCAATTGGTGCCTGTGTTGGATCGGGTGTTCGATTGGGAAGATGCGATGGAAGCCCACGAATATATGGAGCAAAACAAGAACATCGGGAAGATTGTTCTAACGGTGAATAACTAATTGCAAATCATCGATGAAACGCTGTAAGGGTGGAAATGCACTTGCCACCCCCAGCGTTTCTGCTGTGTTAGACCTCTAACGATTGCCAGTAACGCTAAATCATCGAATAATTAAAGCAAAATGACCCAAATAGCGTTCATAGCAACCGTTAGAACAAAGATGACTCTATTTTTGCCGAATTAACGTTTGTGGCAATCGTTAGGATTAAGTGGTGAACTTGCCCCCATAGGCCCCCATTCCAGCCGTCAATTGACGGATTGTGCAATGTCTGGTACGTTCAATTCACACTAATTTTTTCCGCGAAAGGGGACTTTATTCTTGACTCAACCATCAAAACCGAACCTTGTCTTTGTTTTTGCCGATCAGTTCCGGGCCGAATCGCTGCCGGCGAACGACCCGGATGTACATGCCCCAAACCTGCAGCGCATGGCGAACGAAGGCATGACTTTGTCGCATACTTACTCGTCCAACCCTGTCTGTTCGCCGGCCAGGGCGTCAATCATCTCCGGCATGTACTCGCACACGCACGGTCTCGTCAACAACAACTTGCGCCTGCGCACGGATCTCACACCGATCGCGCAAGTGTACAAAGACAACGGCTACGAGACCGGTTATATCGGCAAATGGCATATCGACGGTGTAGAGAAGCCGGGTTTCGTTCCGCCGGGACCGCGCAGGCAAGGGTTCGATTATTGGGCCGCCTTCAATCGGGGTCACGACTATTGGAGTTCGGTCTATTTCCGTGACGATCCGACGCCGATCCCTATGGGGGGATATGAGCCGGATTACCAGACCGACCTCGCGATCGACTATATCCAGAAGCACAGGGATCGGCCGTTCTGCCTGTTTATGTCGTGGGGACCGCCGCATACGCCGTTTTACCCGCAGAAAGGTAAACACCGGAATCGGAGAAACTTGTGGCATCGAAGGAGATAGCCGGGTACAACACGCATATTACGGCTCTGGATGACAACATCGGCAGGCTGTTGGACGCGCTTAAAGAAGAAGGCGTTGCGGACAACACGATCTTCGTATTCACTGCGGATCACGGGGATATGCTCGGATCGTTGGGCAAATATCGTAAAGGCTTGCCGGAGGAAGAAGCAGTACATATTCCGTTTATCGTACGCTTTCCCGGGAAAATCCAGGCGGGCAGCTCGAACGGCGCGATGTTCCAGACGGTGGATTTCATGCCGACACTGCTGGCGTTGTCCGGGCTCTCTATTCCTGAAGGCGTTCAGGGGGCGGATGTGTCGCAATCGCTGCTGCGGAATAACCCTGCGCTCGGACCTGAGGCGGTGTATTTGGAAGGGAAAATCGGCCAACCGGAGGAATTCCGGGTGTTGCGGACGAAACGGCACATGCTCGCGATCCGTGTTGCGGGTTTGGCGACCACTCACCTGTATGACATGGACAGCGATCCTTATCAACTGAACAATCTGGCGGGTAACGCGGAACATGCGGGGTTGGAACGAAGCTTGAGGGAACAACTGTTTGAGTGGGCGACGAAGACACAAGATCAGACAGTCGTAAGCCAAATCGGTTAACCATGCAGGCAAGGAAAAATCGCAAGTCGAATATTATTAAAAAATGGAGCGGAGAAACGATGGAAGTTTACCTCATAAGACACGGGGAATCTGAGAGCAACGCGAAAGTATCGGAATCGGGAGACAGCGTCTTGACGCCCCTCGGACATCAACAAGCCGATGCGGCTGGGCGCGCTCTGCAAGGCGCCGGGATTGAGCGGCTGTATTGCAGCTTGCAGCAACGGGCGTTGCAGACTGCCGGCTACATCAGCCTGCATACGGGCTTAAGCCCGGTCGCCTGGCTCGAACTGTGCGAGCGGGGTTACAGCCGCCACGACAACGGGCTGCCGCGGTCGGAGATTGCCCGGCAATACTCCAACGT